>CAIXIJ010000074.1 GCA_903919455.1 uncultured Acidimicrobiaceae bacterium
CCGTCACCGCACACCACCGCCGGAACCGTGGCCTCATAAGAGCCTGCCCTCACCCGAGTGGCCCATCACTGGCCTGCCCGAAACACCGGCAACAACCACCTTGACAAACATAGGAGCGTCGTTCTGCGTGGCCTGGACGCGAACGAGGCGCCCGGCTGGCTGCCAGGCGCCTCGTTTTTCGCTAACTGTTGGGGTGTTGTTTCGCTAACACCCCACGGTGGAGCTGGGGGGAATCGAACCCCCGTCCATCAGGCGCTGAACGCCCGTGATACGACCATTCCCGACTCACTCCCTAACGCAGGGAGACCGGCGGGTCGGTTGGCCGTCACCCGAAAGTGGCGGCCCGCGAATCGTCTTTCCGAATCGTCATCGGTCTTTCCCGACGTCAGCCGTCTTTCCTGCTGTCATCCCCCGCTTCTGTTGCCGGGCTGCGGTGGATCGGCCCCGTGCGCCATTTCTGGTCACGATGTCTCTTCACTCACCTGAGAATCAGGCGGCGAGAGCGAACTGCTCGTTGGCAATTCTTGTGGTTGCCCCGTTTAGCGAGTCTGAGCAACTCGGGTCGCACGCCCGCCCAGGAACTCTGACGTCGAAACCTGTCAGCCCCTTGGTTGAGATAGCGAGATCAGGGTACCAGCGGGGTGTGGCAGAGTTCGTTCGTGCCCTTTGCAATGGACCCCACTCCGAGCGCTGTGAGGGGTGGGCTCGTCGCCGGCGACCTGCAAGTTGCCCTCATGGACGGGCAGCACTGCACCATCGCTGACGTCGTCGAGCAATTGCACCGGGGTGTGCACCGCACCACCTATGCGCTGCAGGCCGATGGCTCGGTGCATGCGGTGCAGATCCGTCTGGCTCGGCGGGTGGAAGGCGATGCTCCCGTGCTGCGCGTG
Organism: uncultured Acidimicrobiaceae bacterium; assembly: GCA_903919455.1. GTDB lineage: Bacteria > Actinomycetota > Acidimicrobiia > Acidimicrobiales > Ilumatobacteraceae > UBA668. Next base: position 891 of record CAIXIJ010000074.1, read on the forward strand.
CGCCTCGACGATGGTGGTTTCGTGCATTGCTCGGCGCACCAGTTGTTCCTGCGGCCCACGGGGGAGTGGGTGCAGGCGGACGATCTGTTGCCGGGCGACCCTCTGCTGACGGTGGCTGAACCCCACATCTGGGCGGGCAAGTTCTACGACACCGACCTGCACGCCACGACCGACTCCCATCGACATGTGGTGGGGGTGGAGCGCGATGGCGAGCGGGCACTGTACGAGTTCCAGGTGGACCACCTGCACAACGTGGCGCACCCGAGCGGCATCTTCCTGCACGACTGACGACTGGCACGACTGACGACTCGCAGCACAGCGCGAACCTGTGTCAGACTGACTGCCAATTCTTCATAGAGGGGGCAGTCATGGCCGAGCGAATCGCCGGGCAGCAAGTTCGATACGGGCAGATCAACCGTGAGTACGGCATGAAGCTGTTCACGACGCCGGAGGAGGAGGACGGTCCGATCTGGATGGTCAACCTCATGAAGTACCGCGAGAAGGCCGACTACGCCGATGGGCGCGAAAGCGACATCAGCGGCAAGGAAGCCGACGACCGCTATGCCCCGCTCGGGCCGCTGAAGGCCATCGGTGCCCGTCCAGTCTTCATGGCTGAGGTCGAATCTCAGTTCTTCAACGAGTCACCGAAGTGGGATCGCGTTGCCATCGTGAAGTACCCGTCGCGCAAGTCGTTCCTCGAGATGCAGCAGCGCCCCGACTTCAAGGAACTGCACCACCACAAGGAAGCCGGCATGGCCGAGACCATCGTGTCTGGCTGCTTGCCGATGCCGTTGCCCGAACTGCCGGCGGATGCGCCCACGTGGGACGAAGTGCCGCACCCGCCCACGCCGGAGGACGACTACGTGATGGTGATTCACGTCATCAAGTTCAAGGACGACGCGCGTCGCAACGAGATGGCCACCTACTCCGACCACGCGGCGAAGATCGCGGTGCCGCACGGCGTGCGCCTGGCGGCCTGGACCCAGGTGGAGGGAACCATCATGGGCGACGGCCGTGAGTGGGACCAGATCCGCTTCAACGTGTTTCCCAGCAAGGCCGCCTTTATGGCCGTCGTGCTCGACCCCGAGCGCCTCGAGGCCCAGAAGACTCACCGCGAAACCGCCATCGCCGACACCTACACGCTCGTCACCCGGCCGAGCATCGATCTGCTCTACGAGTCGATCTCGGGTGCCGCTGCGCCCTACCCTGCCAAGTCATGATCAAGGTCAGCGTTCTCTACCCCAACGGCGAAGGCACCACCTTCGACCACGACTACTACAAGGCCACCCACGTGCAGATGTGCGTGGACGCATGGTCGCCGATCAAGTCGGAGATCGATAAGGGTCTCGACGGTCAGCCCAACGCTGCCGCCGTGCACCTCTACTTCGACTCGATGGAGACCCTCGGTGCGGCCATGGCCTCGCCGAAGACGGCCGACATCATGGCCGACGTGGTGAACTACACCAACATCACTCCGGTGATGCAGATCTCAGAGGTCGTCGGCTGAATCGCTGATGGCGCGCTTCAGTCGCGCTGCACTCGAATCGTTGCACGGGGCGTTGGTCGACGACCTCGTCGACGAACGCGTGCGTCTGCTGTTCGTGGGCATCAATCGACTGACGGAGCCTCGCGGAGGCGCACGCTGAGACAGGTGACGCAGCCCTCAAGCTTGATGTACTCGCTGATATCAACCTTCACCACGGTGTAACCGCGTGCTTCCAACAGTGCGGCGCTCTGCGGGCAGTCGGTACTGATGAGCAGCGTGTGATCGTCGAGAATCACCACGTGCGAACCGCTTTCCTCCGGCATGGCGAGGAGGTTCGGGAAGATGGTGACGTCGTCGATGGCCGGTTCCCAGCCGATGATGGTGCCGTCGGGAAGGGCGGTGACGGCGGACTTGAGGTGCAAGACCTTGGTGAGAGGAACCGTCACGATGGTGGCACCGATGGGTTCGAACGCGGCGGCCAGTTGAGCGATGCCTTCGGTGTTCGTACGTCCGCCACGACCCACGTAGATGGTGGAACCCACCTTCAACACGTCGCCGCCGTCGAGCGTGCCCGGGGCCTCGATCTCGACGATTCGGTAGCCGAGCGCACGGATTGCATCGGCGGCCGCCGGTACCTCGGGCTTGCGTTCATCGGCGCCGGGGCGAGCGAGCACGGCGACGTCGCGGAACACCACCATCGTGTCTTCCACGAACGCACTGTCGGGGCAGTCAGGAGCAGCAGCCACCGGCACGGTGTGCCAGCCATGTGCTTCCAGCGCAGCCACGTAACCGTGCCACTGCTGCAATGCGAGATCCGCATCCACCGGGGTGCGTTCCATGTGTGTGACGAGGCCATCCGCCAGTCGGGGACTGGGTGGCCGCACCAGAGCAAGCGTGGTCAATGGTCCGTGCCTTTCCTGGCGCGGCCCATCGCCTTCGCCATCTCCAACTTCGAATCGCGTTCGGCCAGCGCCTGGCGCTTGTCGGCTTTCTTTCGGCCCCGAGCGAGACCCAGTTCCACCTTGACGCGGCCTTCCTTGAAGTAGAGGGCCAAGGGAATGAGTGCGAGGTGTTCGGTGGCGATCTCGTGATCGAGCTTGGCGATCTCGCGGCGATGCATGAGTAGTTTGCGGGCTCGGTTCGGGTCGTGTGCGCCGACGCCGTGCCCGTACTGGTAGGGCGGAACATGCATGCCGTCGAGCCACACCTGCCCACGGATGACCCGGGCGAACCCATCGGCGATCTGGGCGTGCCCCTCACGCAGCGCCTTCACCTCGCTGCCCGACAACACAATGCCGGCTTCGATGGTGTCGAGGATCGCGTAGTCGTGGCGCGCGCGACGGTTGCTGGCAATGATCTTCCTGCCGTCGGTCTTGCCTTTGTCGCGATTCGGGGCCATGGGACGAACAAGGGTACCGCTAGCCTCGGCAAGCGATGGAGCTGGTATTCCCCGCACAGGCGTACGCCGAAATGATCGCCTTGGCGTATCAGTGCTACCCATTGGAGGCCTGCGGCTTGCTGGTGGGGCAGGCAAACCGGGTGCATCGCTTCGTGCCATGCACCAACGAGGCTGCGTCGGCGCGCATCTACACCATCCCGCCGAAGGAACTGCTGCGTGCCGAACGCACCGCAGAGGACGACGGCTTGTCGGTGATCGGCGTGTTCCATAGCCACACGCACAGCGAGCCGTACCCCAGCCCCACCGATGTGGCGCAGGCACCCGACCCGGAGTGGCACTACGTGATCGTGAGCCTCAAGCGCGAGGCCCCCGAAGCTCGTTCATATCGCATCGTCGACGGCACCATCTCGTCGCTCGCCATCGCCATTCTCTGACCGCCCGTCTAGAATCGTGACCAAGAAGGTCGGGAAAGACTCTCTTCGGAGGTGAGACGCGTGGTGATCAACGGGAACGTGTTGGACATGATCGGCAACACGCCGCTCGTCGACGTCAGCCGTCTGTCGCCCAACCCCGATGTGCGCATCGTGGCGAAGCTGGAGAGCCAGAACCCGTTCGGTTCCGTGAAGGACCGCATCGCCAAGCACATGATCGAGCAGGCGGAGAAAGATGGCCGTCTGCAGCCCGGCCAGACCATCATGGAGCCGTCCTCGGGCAACACCGGCATCGCCATGGCTGCCATCGCCCAGATGAAGGGCTACCCGATCAAGATCCTCATGCCCACGAGCGTGTCCATCGAGCGTCGCCAGATGCTCGAGGTCTTCGGGGCTGAACTGATCCTCACTCCCGGCGAGGAGGGCAGCAATGGTGCGGTGAAGAGGGCGATGGCCCTTGCCGAAGAACACCCCGAGTACTGCTTCCTGTATCAGTACGGCAACGACAACAACCCGATGGCGCACTTTGAGGGCACCGGTCCGGAGATCTGGCGCGACTGCCCCGAGATCACCCACTTCGTTGCCGGGCTCGGCACCAGCGGAACCCTCATGGGCACCGGCACGTTCCTGAAGCAGCAGAACCCCGACATCAAGATCATCGCCATCGAACCGCCGCTCGGCGAACGGGTGGAAGGGCTCCGCAACCTCGACGAGGGCTACATCCCGCCGCTGTTCGACCAGTGGCACGGATTCGAGCTGCTGGATCGCAAGCGGGTGGTTCGCCCACGCGAGAGTCTGGAATGGACTCGTGCCCTGGTGCGTGAGGGCGTCTTCGCCGGCATCTCGTCGGGCGCCGCGTTGGCTGGTGCCGTGAAGGTGGCCAAGGAGATCGAACGGGGCACCATCGTGTTCATCGTGTGCGATGGCGGTTGGAAGTACCTCAGCACTGGCGCCTACACCGACGACCTCGACGCTGCCGAGGCCAAGGCCGAGAGCATCATCTACTTCTGATTCGGCTTATCGGCCGAGCACCAGGGTGAGCAGTCCGGCGAACACCACCAGCGCGGCAGTAAGGCGCCGACGATGGTCGCCCTCGCCGAGCAACTTCCAGCC
>CAIXIJ010000075.1 GCA_903919455.1 uncultured Acidimicrobiaceae bacterium
CCGCAGGATGGACCTCGCTGCGGCTGCGGGGGCTCGCCGACGACACCGGCGTGAACAGCGACGGAATGGCACTGCGTCGGCACATCGAGCAGGAAACCGACCGGCTCACCAGCCTGCCGTGGCAACTCCTCGGCGAGGATCGGTCGAACTGGTTCGCTGTCGCCTTCGAACCGCCATGCGAGGCCCTGCTGCGACGGGTCGATGAGACCGCCGGCGTGAACTACCAGCCGGCGTCGCGCCTGCACCCCAACACCCGCTGACCGAACCGTTCGCCGGCACCCAGTTCAGAGGTATTGGCCGGTGGCCACGCGTTCGATGGCTCGGCCGCCCTCGCGGTCGGCCACGTCGTGGCCCTTCACCAGAGTACGGATGAAGACGATGCGCTCACCCTTCTTGCCGCTGATCTTCGCCCAGTCGTCGGGGTTCGTCGTGTTCGGCAGATCCTCGTGTTCCTTGTACTCCTGCCGAATGGATGCGAGCAGATCCTGCAGGCACACGCCACGCTCGCCACCAGCGATGACACGCTTGATCGCTAGCTTCTTGGCACGACGGACGATGTTTTCGATCATGGCTCCCGAAGAGAAGTCCTTGAAGTACAGGATCTCTTTGTCGCCGTTCTGGTAGGTCACCTCGAGGAATTGGTTCGCCTCATCGGTGCGGTACATCTCGGCGACAGTGGTGCGGATCATGTCGGGCACGCTGGCGCCCACCGCGATCGGAATCTCGTCGGTGAGATAGCGAGCAAAGATCTGCTCTGCGGCGGCCTCGGTGGGTCGCTCGATCTTGATCTTCACGTCGAGGCGGCCCGGGCGCAGGATTGCCGGGTCGATGAGATCCTCCCGGTTCGTGGCACCGATGACGATGACGTTGCGAAGACCCTCCACTCCGTCGATCTCGGCCAGCAACTGCGGCACGATGGTGCTCTCCATGTCGCTGCTGATGCCCGAGCCGCGAGTTCGGAACATGGAGTCCATCTCGTCGAAGAAGACGATGACAGGCCAGCCCTCTTCGCTCTTCTCGCGGGCTCGTTGAAACACCAGACGGATTTGCCGCTCGGTCTCGCCCACGTACTTGTTGAGCAGTTCGGGGCCCTTGATATTGATGAAGTAGCTGCGACCCTTCTCGCCGCCGGTCTTCTCCGCAACCTTCTTCGCCAGCGAGTTGGCCACTGCCTTTGCAATCAGGGTCTTGCCACAGCCGGGAGGGCCGTACAGCAGGATGCCCTTCGGTGCCGGCAGTTGATGTTCGGCGAACAGATCGCTGTAGAGGAACGGCAACTCCACGGCGTCGGCGATCTCCTCGATCTGGGTGTCGAGCCCCCCAATGTCGGTGTAGCTGATGTCGGGCACTTCCTCGAGCAGCAGGTCTTCCACCTCCGGACGCGGCAACTTCTCGAGGAGCAGGTTGCTCCGCGGGTCGAGTCGCATGGTGTCGCCGCTGCGCAGGTGCGTTCCGCGCAGGGCATCAGCCAGTTCGCACACCCGTTCCTCATCGGCCCGGCCCACCACCATCGCCCGCACGCCGTCGTCCATGATCTCCTTGATGGTGACCACCTCGCCCACCACTTCGGGCTGACGGGCGTGCACCACGTTGAAGCTCTCGTTCAGCACCACTTCGGCGCCACGCGGCAGGCTCTCGTGATCCACATCGGGGTGCAGGCTGACGCGCATCTTGCGTCCGCTGGTGAGCACATCCACCGTGCCATCGTCGTTCTTGCCCACCACCACGCCGTAGGCGGCGGGTGGCTGGCTGAGCTTGTCGACCTCGTCGCGCAGGGTGGCAATGTGTTCGCGCGCCTCGCGCAGCGTGTAACTGAGCTTCTCGTTCTGCGAGACCGCATGGGACAACTGTCCTTTGGTCTCCAGGAGTCGCTCCTCCAGGGCTCGCTGGCGCTTTGGCGCCTCGACGAGCTTTTGGCGTAGTTGGGTGACTTCCTCTTCCAGGATCGCCATGTTCGCCTGGACGAGCGCATCCTGCTCGGCGTCGTGTGCGTCGCTCATGTGAGGAACCTAACACCGCCCTGCAACACGATCACCGACACATCTCGGCGAAACTAGGTAACGGCGAATATGCCTGTGTATGCTCCTCGTGTCTCATCCGGATTACCAAGGAGCTATGACGAGATGAAGGTCTGGATCGATCAGGATCTGTGCACGGGTGACGGTCTCTGCGAAGAGATTGCTCCCGACGTCTTCACGCTGCTCGACGATGGCCTGGCCTACGTCAAGGAGGGCGACAAGGTGTACGCCACCGCCAAGGGTCTCCCCCAGGGAGCCGATGGATTGGCTGGTTTCCCCGATAGCCGCCTCGACGCGGTCATCGAAAGCGCCGAGGAGTGCCCCGGCGAGTGCATCTTCATCGAGCCCTGAGCCCGATCTGAGCAACACGAACTGAACGAAGGCGGCCTGCGGGCCGCCTTCGTCGCGTTCTGCCCTTCGTTCGGGTCAGCGTTCGCTCAGCCGAGGAAACGACCAACCGTGAGGAATCCGGTGTGGGCGACCATGCGGTGGTCCGGCCGCACGGCCTGGCCCTCGATGTGCCAACCACGATGCAGCACCTCGAGAGTACGAGTGCCACTCCAGGCCCTGTTGGCCATAGCGTCGCGGGTCTGCGCCGCTTGGGTGATGGACGGCGTGTAGGCCACCAGAATGCCGCCAGGACGGAGCGCCTCCATTGCGTGAGGCACTACCTGCCACGGCTCGGGCAGATCGAGGACCACGCGGTCGAGATCGCGCTCGTCGATGCCCTCGTAGCAATCGCGAAGATGAAGGTCGTACCTGTCGAGCACCTCTTCGCCGAGAAAGCTCTTCACATTGGCTCGAGCCCGATTGAGAAAGTCCTCACGGAGCTCGTAGCCGATGATGTGTGCCCCGTACCGGAGCATGGTCATGCTGAGTGCGCCAGAACCCACGCCGCTCTCCAACACCCGGACGCCGGGCCCGATGTCGGCGAGCATGCAGATGGGAGCAAGGTCCTTCGGGTAGATCACCTGAGCGCCACGAGGCATCTCCAGCACAAAATCTTCCAGCGTCGGGCGCATCAGAATGTACGACGCCCCTCTGGTGCTCTTCATGGTGACACCTTCGGGCTTGCCCACCACGTCGGCGTGTGGAAACAGACCCGCATGGGTGTGGAACTCTGCGCCTTCGGCCAGCGTGATGAGGTATCGACGCTGTTTGTTGTCCAGCACCAACACCTTGTCGCCGTAATCGAACGGACGGTTCATCGACGTCGTCTCCCCTTGCTCAGGACCAGTTCCACCGGTACCGGTTCGTGCGCTCGCGCCTTCTCCGCAGTACGGCAGAAGGCGCACAGGTCGCTGGTAGTGGGTGCGCCGCACGAGGTGCACGTACCAAGTTCATCGGTGGCAGCTGCAGACCGTTCAGCCAGCAACGGCGCCATGTTGTCGAGGAAGTTCAAGTAGAAGGAAGCCTTGGCCCCCGACGACTGCTGCTCGATCGCGTTCAGCGCAGCCTTGTAGGCCAGATGCTTGTTGCCCACCGCCATCGGGCATTCGTCCACCAGATAGTCGATGCCCCGCACGATGCACCACGCAGCCATCTCGCGCTCGGTGAGTCGAATGAGCGGCTTCACCTTCTTCGGGAAACCGTTGCGTGCTGGCAGCACCGGCAATTGCCGAGAGAGGTATTCCACGTCCCAGCGCAGCGTGTTCCCAAACAGCACCGCAGCCTCATCGTCGAGGTTGTGACCGGTGACGAGCACGGTGTAGCCACCGTCGAGCGCCGCCTTGTCGAACAGGTGCCGTTTGCTGGTGCCGCAGGCGCTGCACGGCACGCGCCGGGTGGCCTTCGCCGCGGTGGGAATGTCGTAGCCATACTCCGAGCGAAGGTCGATGGTGATGAGACGCAGACCGCGCTCGTCCGCAAAGCTCTTTGCGTACTCCCCCGAGACATCGCTGTACTCGCCGATACCGAGACCGATATAGAGACCATCGGCCTGATAGCCGAGCTCGACCAAAATGTCCCAGACGGCGAGGCTGTCCTTCCCGCCCGACACTGCAACAAGTACACGGTCGTCCTTGGAAAGCATGTCGAACTTCTCGATGGCCTTCACCACCTGCCGGCGGCACAACTCCAAGAAGTGCTCGGCGCAGAAATTTGCGTTGTGACGCGGCAGATCGATGATGGCCGGCTCTTTGCAGACCCGGCATTTGGAGGCGGGCGCAACCACTAGCAGCCGCCGGAGATGACGGGCCGAATCTCCACCACGTCGTCGTCGGCGAGCGCAGCATCACCCGGAACAAGAGTGCCGTTGCGGATGACGAGATGGGCCTCTCGAGGGAGCTCAAGGGCGTCGAGCAACGCGTTCACCGACTTGGGGCCGGTGACGTACTGTTCGCGCCGCGGGTTCCGCAGCAGCACCTTCATCTCGCGTTCGTGCCCTTCTTGATGGCCTTTCGATCGGCTTTACTCAACTGCGGCAGTGCCTCCACACGAATGAACTGGCCACGGTCGAGCTTCTCTCTCGCCACCAACACCTCATGCCGTCCGAAGGCACGTCGGGTGAGGCGAGGCGCATACAGAAACACCATCAGCACCATCCAGCTCTTGTTACCGCCGAGCAAGCCCTTGCGAACCGCATTGCGGCGCAGGTACGTAGCGGGGGCGAACACGCGCGTACGCGGAAGGATCGGCATCGATTAGATCCGGCGGATCTCGACGAACGAAGTCTTCTTGCTTCCCGACCGGCGGCCGAGCACAAAGAAGATCAACAACAGCACGATGCCACCCACTGCCGCAGCGGTGGCGATGCTGTTCTTCTTGTCGTCCACCTTGCCCTGCAGATCGTTCTGCACCGAGCGAAACTTTCCTTCGAGATCTTCCCTGGTGATGCGTTGGGCCATGATCAGCGCTTCTCCTTGGTAAGGGGGTCCTTGTTGATGCGACGCAACGCCAGCAAGGCAACGACGACGCAGAGCAACAGACCGAACAGGTACGGCAGCAACTTCATCCAGCGACCGCCGAAGGCGTCGGGCCACTCGGTTTGGGCCATGCGCATGATGCCCAAGGTGAGCATGCCGGTTGCGAAACCGATCATTACGGCACCCAGCACACCGAAACCGATCCACTTCCCTGCGGTCTTCACAGGGTCGAGGGTTTCCTGGCGGGCGTATTCCTTCAACATCTGCACCGTGTCGGCGAGTTGCTCGGTGGAGGAAGGCGTGCGCGTGCGAGAGCCCGTAGAGGCATTCACGCTGCTCGTGATGGGGTCGCTGGAGATGTCGGCCACGGCCACATGTGTAGCACGCGGCGAGGCCATCACGCGTCCCCAAGTCGGAACTGGAGTAGTGCCTCGATGTCGTCCATGCGGTCGCGCAGGAGCAGCAAACGCGCGGCGGGGCCCTCGGCGCAGAGCAGGTCATACCGGTCGGCGGCCCCCACTGGGGCGAGACTGCAGAGCTGATACGACGCCACGAGCGGGTCGTCGCTGAGGTCCTGCTGCGGATCGGCTACCTCGTCGCCGAGTTCGAGCGCCAGTGCCGTAGCTCGGCGCACCCGAGGTGTCACCTCGGTCAGCAGTGTCTGCACCGCCGGAGCGTCGGGTTCCACGTCGGGCCAGTGGTCGACATCGGCAAGCGGGTACGGATCGTCGGGCAACCACGCATTGATCCGAATCCGATGGGTGCCGACGGTCATCACGGCGAAGCGCCCGTCCTCGGTCTCAGCGACCTGCACCATGCGCGCCACGGTGCCGACATCTCGGCGCACGTCGCCACCGCCCACTTCCTGACCGCGCTCGATCAGTACCACTCCGAACTCGTGATCGGGGCTCTCCACGCAGTCGAGTACCAACTGCCGGTACCGGGGCTCGAAGACATGCAGCGGCAGTACTTCGCCGGGCAGCAAGGTGCCTCCCAGTGGAAACATCGGAAGCAGCGCCATCAGCGGGGACCCAACTGTGTAGGGGTGGGCCCGGAGGGATACGTCAGCAACAGCGATCCGAACGCGTCCCAGATCGGGCGGTAGACCACCTTCTCAGCCACCTGGGGTCCGTTCAACAGCATGGCGAACTCGATGGAGCCGCCGCCGTCGAGCGGCCGGAATCCGGACAGCGCCTTCGCCGCCGGCTTCCCACCGGTGCCGTCGTCGTAGTTGTACAGGGTGCCGGTTTTGCCTCGGAGCACACCTTCGAGATCGGTGCCGACGAACGCGTCGCTCAAGGTGCCACCTTTCGTGCCCGCGATGGGCATGCCGACGCCGATTGCATCGCTCGCATCCTGGTGCTGCACCACATGAAGCAAGGCGCTGCAGGTGAGCCGATTATCGTCTGATAATCCGGAGCCGTCGACCAGCGACACCCCTTCCATCGGGGTGCCCCAACGCTGCAGCGTGGCCACCACCGCAGCCAGGCCGGCCTCTCGGCTCCCTTTGCCCCCAGCTTTCACGCCAATCTCCTTCAGGACCATCTCAGCGGTGTTGTTGTCGCTGGTGGTGAGCATCTCCTGCAGCACGGCCGGCAGCGGCTGGCTCTTCACATCGGCGATGATCGGTTCACCAGGAACTGCCGGCCCTGCCGACGGTGGTCCCGCAACAGCAACGCCGACGTCGCGCAGTGCGTTGGTGAGCACCGTTGCTGCACCCACCACAGGGTCGTTCGATGACCGATCGTTCGCCTCGCGTGCGTCGTTCGCCAGCAACGCCGAGATGGGGCCGCCCTCGGTGAACCGAACGTCGCTCGTCCAGGTGGGGGCGTACCACTCATCGTCGTATCTGCTGGCATCGCCCACTACTGAACCCGCGATGCTGGTGACACCGGCATCCTTGATCGACTGAGCGAGCTGTTCGATGGAGGTGACGTTGAACGGCGGGTACTTGGTGTTCGGGCCTCGCCACCAACTGCTGCTGAGGAGTGGATCGCCACCGCCGACGAGGTGGAGATCGCCCGCCACCACTCCGTTCTGCAGCGTTCCGTGAACTTCCGTCGTGTACACGTGATCGGCGCCGAGCACCTCGAGTGCCACGGCGGCGGTGATGATCTTCACGTTGCTCGCGGGCCGAAGCGGGAGATCGGCATTCTTCGCCGCGACCGCCATCCCATCAATCGAGAGAGCCACGCACGACGTGCTATCGATCTTCGGGAGGAAACCGCCTGCAGCGGTAGTGAACGACGCCAGGCTGAGATCGCGAGCCAACACCGCAGGCGTGCGCCGCACCGAGAGCACCGGTGTCGTCAACGGCGCCGGCGTAACGACCACGTTCGTGCTCGACGGACTGAACGCGAGGACGACAGATGACGACCTTGCGGCGGCGAAACGCCAGCATCCGCCCAGGAGCAGCGCTGGCAGAAGTGCCAGCACCACAAGACCTGGATACGGATTGCGGCGGTGTGCCATTCAGGCGAGGCCTCGCCGCTGCCGGAACTGGGCGTATTCGAAGAGGTGACCGAGCGCCGTGACGGCTCGGTTACCGCTGGCGTAGCAGAGGCGTCCGGTTGCGCGCACCGCTCGGGGGCCAGCATTGTCTGGATCCGCCACCGCCAATTCCGTCGCCGTGAGAATCGGCTTGTCGTAGCGGAGCGACAATTCGTGCGCCGCTTCCGCGAAGCGTTCGTCCTGACGCTCGTGATACGCGACGATGCGTTCCAGGCCGTGGTCGGGATAAAAGCGCCCCTCCTTCATCATCCGGGCCTGGTTGCTCTGAATGCCCAGGCCGAGATAGACGATGGCGTGCACCTCAGGGTGTGACGCGATCATCTCCATCACCTCGGGGATGGTGTCGCGGGTTTCGCCGCCAGCAAGGTCCACTGGGTTGTTGCGGCTCCATCGTGGCGGCAACTTCGTGTCGACCTGGGCGAGCAGATCTTCCGGCAACTGCATCAGTTCGATTCGGCCGTCGCGGGCAATCGCGTCGCTGGTAACCACTCCCCATCCGCCGGCAGTGGTCATCACCACGACGTTCGGACCCTTGGGAAGCGGCTGCGTTGCGAACGTTGCTGCGGCCTCGAACGCCTCCTCCACGGTTGCGGCTCGAGTGACGCCAGCTTGGCGGCACGCCCCGTCGAACACCTTGTCGTCTGCCGCGAGTGCGCCGGTATGGCTGGCAGCCGCGCGGGCACCATTGGCGGTGGAGCCACCCTTCACCACCACCAGCGGCTTGCGCGCTGCTACCGAGGCGAACCGATCGAGCAGGCCGCGACCGTCCACGATGCCTTCCACATACGCCAGCGACACCGAAGTGGCGCTGTCGTCGGCGTAGAAGTCGAGGTAGTCAGCCGGTGTGACGGCAGCAGCGTTGCCAGCCGAGACGGCGCGGCTGATACCCACCCCGGTCTGTCGGGCGTAGTTCAAAAAGCTGCTGACGAAGTTGCCGCTCTGGCTCGCTACTGCGATGCGTCCACTTGGCGGGTACGGCGCCACGATCTGCGCGCAGAGATTGGCCGGCGTGCTGACCACGCCCTGGCCATTCGGACCTGCAAGCAGAATGCCGAGTTCGTCGGCGAGGGCAACGAGTTCGGCCTCAGCTGCAATGCCTGCATCACCGGCCTCTCCGTAGCCGGCACTGGTGAGAAACGCCGCCTTCACTCCCTTCGCGGCGCACGCACGAAGCAGCGCTGGGTTCGCGCTGGCCGGCGTGCACACGAACACGAGGTCGATGGCGCCGTCCGGGAGGTCGGCGATGTCGGCGACGGTCTGGACTCCCAACACCTCCTCCCCCTGCAGGTTGGTGCCGTACACGGCACCGGCGTAACCGGATGCCAGCAGGTTGTGAAGACTGACGAAGCCAAACTTGCCGGGGTGTGTACTGGCACCCGCAATCAGGACGCCCTTGGGTTCGAAGAACGCTTGAAACTGGGCATCGCTCGGACGGGTGCGCACTGCCCGCAGCGGAACCGCCGGCTCACCAAGTTCCACGAGGGCGTCGACGGCCACCGGCGTGCCATCTGCACGAATGATGAGCGGGTTCACGTCGACGCTCACCACATCAGGACGGGCAGTAGCAAGCGCCGAAAGCCCCATCAGCACCTCGGCAAGGGACGGCGCGTCCACCGCTGCCTCGCCGCGGAACTCGCCGAGGAGCTTCTGGGTGCGCAAACCGGCAATCATCTCGTATGCGTCGATCTCGCTGATCGGTACCGGACGAAACTGCACGTCGGCAACGGCCTCCGCCAGCACACCACCCACGCCCAGCATCACGTTCGCGCCGAACTGAGGATCGCGAACCACGCCGGCAATCAGTTCGCGGTTACCACTGATCATCGGCGCCACGAGCAGACTCACCTCCCCGTCCTGCGGGGTGGCCTTTCCCAGCAGCTCCGCAGCGGCAGACTCCACGGCTGCAGCGTCGCCGAGCCGTAGCTTCACCAGACCGCGTTCCGTCTTGTGGGCGATCGCATCGCCGCACAGCTTCACCACGACCGGAAAGCCGAGTTCCGCTGCTGCAGCGGCAGCTGCCGAGGCCACCGACACCTCACGCTCGGGAGCGATCGGTACTGCGAATTCGCGCAACAACGCCTTCGAGGCGGCTTCTGAGAGGGTGCTTCCGGTGGTCGTCATCGCCGCCCACGGTAGCCAACAGCCGCAGCTTCTCGCCTGCCAGGGCCGTGCAGCGCCTCAACGGTCAGGGTGTGAGCGCCGCAACGAACCAGTCGGTGATGTGCTGGCGACGACGATCGAGTGCTTCGGGCGACATCGCGTCGACGTCGAGCAATCCGTTCAGGAACACCGCATCGCTGAAGTAGCTCAGCAGCGACCCGTAGCCCGACAACAGCAGTTGTGCAGGGTCGTGGCGTCGAAAAACACCGCGGTCCATCTCCCGTTGGAAGAACTCCACGGCGCGATCGAACATCGGGCGCAGCACGGCAGCGAGGTCGATACCGAGGTGAGAGCCGCCGTCGAGTGCCTCACGACGCATCAGCCGCACGTAGTCGGGGTTGTCGGCGAAGAACCCGAAACCGGCGTCGATCACCAGCTCCATCTTCTTCCAGCCCACCTCCGGAGCAGTCACCATCACGTTGAGGCGCTCGAACCAGTCGCTGAGCAGCTTCTCGAACACCTCTTCGTAGAGGGCTTCTTTGGACGCGAAGTGATGGAGCAGGCTCGGTCGGCGGATACCTACCTCGGCGGCAATGTCGTTCAGCGACGTGCCGTCGTAGCCAGACTCGGCGAAGCACTTCAACGCTTCGGACAAGATGAGGTCGCGCGTTGAGACGTGCTCCGTGGCGAGGTCGGCCATACGATCTGCAGCCTATGGGATCGGGTATCCATGTCGTTTGTTGAGGTTGCCAGGGCGCTCACTCCGCAGGGCTGGTCCGGACCCGTCCGCGTGCACCTTCTGGCGGATGTCATCGCCGCTATCGAACCGATCGATAGCAGCACCTCCACCGCCAGTCTGGTGCCGGGGTTCGTCGACCTGCAGGTGAACGGCATCGACGACATCGACGTGAGTCGAGCCGGCGGAGCCGACTGGGACCGCTTGGACCAACTGCTGCTCGACCAGGGTGTGACCACTTGGTGCCCCACGCTGGTCACGATGCCGCTCGATCGTTACGAGCGGCCCTTGGCACGTATCGGTGAAGCCATGGCTCGACCCACCGTGGGTCGCCCCACTATCGCTGGAGCACATCTGGAGGGTCCGTTCCTCGGCCGATCACCGGGCGCTCACCCGCGAGACTTGATCGTTCCGGTGGATCTGGAATGGCTGCAGGCGCTGCCTGCGCACGTCGCGCTGGTCACCCTGGGGCCCGAGCAGCCCGATGCGGTGGCGGCCACCAGGCTGCTCACCGGCAGAGGATGCCGAGTGTCGGCCGGTCATACGCAATGCAGCGAAGACGAATTCGATGCCTGCGTGCGCGCCGGCGCCAGTCTCACCACGCACCTCTACAACGGTATGAGCGGCGTACATCACCGCTCTCCAGGCGTCGCAGTGTTCGCGATGACGAACCCGGATGTCAGCGCGTCGCTGATCGCCGACGGAGTGCATGTCCACCCGCGCTCGCTCCTGCTGGCGGCGCAAGCCCTTGGCCCAGAACGCATGGTGCTGGTCACCGATGCGGTGGCGTGGCGCTCGGGGCACGTCGGTTCGATCGGTATGGAACTCCGCGATGGTGCTCCGCGGCTTCCGGACGGCACACTCGCTGGCAGTGCCGTCACCATGATCGAAGCGGTGCAGCACTGCATTCGTTCAGGAATTCCCACTGAAACCGCACTGCGCGCGGCCAGCAGCAATCCCGCCCGCCTGATGGGTCTTGGCGATCGCGGCACCATCGAGGTTGGCCGGCGTGCAGATCTCGTGGAGCTGAGCGCCGAGTGCAGCATCGAACGCGTGTGGGTGGCCGGCGAAGTGGCCCGCTGACCTCGGCTCAGTCGGGGATGTCGACGAGCTTCAGGCCGCCCTTGCCGTCGAAGGTGAGCGCGGCATTACCGGCCACCAGGCGACGAATACCATCGCCCAAAAGGTCGTGTCGCCAACCCGCCGACAGGCGTGCATGGCTATCGCCTCGCAGGAACGCCACCAGATCGTTTCGCGTCGCCAGCATGGCAGTGTCGATCCGCTCGGCTCGAGCGACTTCGCTGACCCAAGCCGACACCAAGGCAACCGCGGGACGAAGATTGCGTTCGAGGTCGTCACCGTCGGGGGCGGGAAGATGAACCTCTTCCCGTAAGCCCTCTTCAACTGCAGCGAGGATGTCCTTGCTGATGCTGCCCCGTGTGTGCCGGTCGTCCACGCCGCGCGCCTGTGCCAGTTCCGAAACAGTGCGAGGCTGACGCTGCGAGATACCGAGAATGGCGAGGTCGGGCAGTACCTGGCGCACCGGGGCGTCGATGGACATCGCCCGTCGTTCTCTCCATGCGGCCAATGCGCGCGCCACACCACGCGCTTTCGGCTTGAGCACCCGCACGTCTTTCAGGCGAGTCCAGGCAATGCTCGGGTCGGTGCCGCTGACCGGTTTGGCCAACAACTCGATGCACGCCTCGGCCGCCCACTCCGTGCGACCATCGGCGGCCAGTTGCGCATCCAGCGAATCCTGCAACTCCAACAGGTGCGCCACATCGCTCGCGGCGTAGCTGCACTGATCCTCGGTGAGCGGCCGGCGCAGCCAATCGGTGAGGCGGTCGCCCTTCGCTGCCGTGACGCGCAGCTCCGACTGCAGCAGCGAGACGAGCGACGGCGTGCTGTAGCCAACGAATCCGGCCGCCAACTGCGTGTCGTACAGACGGCGCGGCACGGCACCCACCGAATGGTGCAACACATCGAGATCTTGTTGGGCTGCATGGAACACTGCGACCACATCGCTGTCGAACAGTGCCTTCAGAGGGCTGAGGTCGACCGCCAGTGGGTCCACCAGCACGATCTCTCCGGCACCCTTGATCTGCATGAGAGCCAACTTCGGAAAGTATGTGCGCTCTCGGTGGAACTCGGTGTCCATCGCGTAACGCGGCTCAGCCAGCAGTCGATCGACGATCACCTGAAGGTCTTCGGTGCTATCGATCCAGCGATAGGTCACAGGGGCGAACTTCCGGTGACGATGGGGCGACCGCCAGCAATCCATTGCATCGTGCCACCTGCGACGTTCACCACGTCGAGCCCCTGGTCGGCAAGGAACTCACACGCCCGGTGGCTACGGCCTCCAGCGGCACAGATGACGTACGTGGTGCCGTCTCCTCGGAACGCATCCACGTGATCGGGCACTGTGTTGAGGACCACGTGCACCGCACCGGGCACGTGTCCTTCGACATACTCGTGGGTCTCCCGAACATCGACGATCAATACTCCCGACGGCAGCAGTGTCTCGAGTTCGGCAACAGTGATCTCGCGTACCGACATGGCGTCACAACCTAGTGGGAAGGTCATCCGGTGTGTTCACGTTGGTGAGATCTTGAAGATTCACGACGACAGCAACGGTGACCAACTCCGCCAGCACAGCGTGCAATCTGCGCTCCCCGCGCTCCAGTGCAGACAGCAGCGTCGAGCACGCTGAAGGACGCCACACTGCGCAGAGCGGTTGTACTCGGTCGGTCGAAGCGACAACTGCCGCAGCCGATGGCGAACGCTCGAGACATTCGATCAGCAAGCGCACGGTGGGGGCCGACAGGCGTGGCATGTCGCACGCCGCCACCACCACTGCGTCCGCTGCGCCGGCTGACGACAGCGCGGTCAACACGCCCCCAACCGGCCCCTCCCCCGGCCACTCGTCGTCGATCACGGGCAACCCGAGTAACTCCAGTTCCGGTCGGTCGCCACCGATGGCACTTACCGGATGACAACCGGCATCGGTGAGTGCTGCAGCCACCCGCAGCACCATCGGCACGCCGCCGATCTGCAGCAGCGCTTTGTCCGAGCCCATACGGCTGCTACGGCCGCCACACAACACGGCTCCGGCGACGTTCACCCGTCAACCCGTCGAGGAAGGATCCAGCTGCAGGAGAAACAGGGAGATCCGCTCGGCTTCGTCGGTCTCGCCGATAGCGGCAGCCATTTCACCGAGACCCTTCAAACAACCGAGAAAGCCGCGATTCGATTCATCGGCCCAGCGCACGTAGCCGGACCCGCGCCAACCATTCGCTCGAAGCGTGTCGAGGCCACGGTGATAACCCACGCGGTACGAGGCGTATCGCTCCATGGTGTCTCGCCCGAGGTCGCCCAGCGCCTGCCACGCAAGCAACGAACGTGGGTGGTCGGCAACGACGGCTGCCACTCGTTCGCGTTGCTCGCCAGCATCGGCCGACATGGCCTGCTGGAGCGCGTGCCGTATTACAGCATCTTCAAGCGGCAACACCGTGCGGGGCGGGCCCTGCGGGGTGAGAAGGATTGGTTGGTCACTCACTCGTCACACCCTACGGGGTTATGGTCGAGGCATGTTCGCTCTGTCACTCGATTCGGCCAAGAACGTCGCCATCGTCGTCTCGGTGGTGTTCGTGGTGCTGTCGTTGCTCAGCGCGTGGCTCGTCAAGAACATCGTGATGAAGCTCATCCTCGTGGCGGTATTGGCTGGCTTGGCTCTCGGAGCCTGGACCCAGCGACAGAACCTCGCCGACTGCGCCGACAAGGCGATTGCCGAATTCCAAACCGCGGTGCAAAGCAGCGGTTCCAGCTCCGGCGCCGTGACGTGCAACTTCTTCGGCACCGACGTCGAGGTGCCTGCTCCCTGATTCACTCAGGCCCAGGCACCACCCACGCGTGCCATGAGCGGCTCCACCAGTAGGTGGTGAAACTCGGCAGGGTGGCTCGTCGGTGCGTCATGGCGGCAGCCCTCGAGGGTGACCAACTCTGCGCTGGAAATCAGATCCGCCATCCGAGCCATCCCCTCAACATGATGTGGGGCTCCACGTGTGCCCCGTCCGACGATCACGGGCACGACGATCTGCTCGGGTCGCCACGGTTCGTGCGCACGGAGATCGGTGAGTTCACCCACCATCGCAGCACCCTCTGCTCGACGAGTGGCACGAGTTCGCTCGGGCAATTCCTCCCAGCGCCGGTCACCAATGATGCGACGCATGAACACCTCTGCCGCATCGGCGTCGCTGCGTTCCCTGGCTGCAGTCGCCACCGACCCTGCAGTCGTGCCGGGCCACCACGACGTCCACGACATCGGCGTCTCGTACAGCGCCACTCCAGCCACGAGCTCCGGGTGGAGCGCCGCCGTTGCCAGCGCCACATTGCCGCCGTAGCTGTGGGCCACCAGTACAGCAGGCCTACCGCGCAGCAATGACACCAGGTCGTGCACCTGCGCCGGCATATCGAACGGACCGTCGTGCGGGTTCGAACGGCCATAACCGCGCCGGTCGTATCGGAGCACCCGGTAACGGTGGTCCAGCTTCCGGCTCAGCCGCAGCATCCCGGCGGCCCGATCCATGGTGCCATGCACGAGTGCCACCAGCGGACCATCCGGATCACCGGCTTCTTCACTCCAGATGGGGGTCACGAGATGGGCACGATACGAAGTACGTCGGTGGCTGCTCCACTCGGACGGTCGGGTGCGCCCGCCAACACCAGGACCGTCTCGCCGTGCGAGACCATGCCGCTCTGCACCACACGTTCAACAGCGTGCCAGACCAACTCGTCGGTGGTGCCAAACCGATCGAGCTGCAACGCCGCGACGCCCCAACTCAGTTGCAGCGCCCGCACCACCTGCGGGTCGTGCGATACCGCGATGAGTTTCGCATCCGGCCGAAATCGGGCCATTGCCAAGGCGGTTCGTCCACTGCGTGTGCAGCAGATGATGGCGCTCACGGCGGCATCACTCGCAGCAAGGCTGGCGGCGTGAGTGATTGCCAAGGTGATGCGATGTGGACCCTCCGGCCAACTGAGGCGCTGGACACGTCCGAGGCGAGCCGCCCAGTGCCGGTAGGACGCCTCCCGCTCGGCCCTCCCGGCAATTCGGTTCATCATCCGAACCACGGCGGGTGGATCGACCCCGATGGCCGACTCTGCGGAGAGCATGAGTGCATCGGTGCCGTCGAACACTGCATTGGCGATGTCGCTGACTTCGGCTCTCGTCGGTGATGGCGACGTGATCATGCTTTCCATCATCTGCGTGGCGGTGATGACGGGCGTGCCCACCTCGACGCACTGCCTCACGATGCGCTTCTGCAGATGCGGCACATCCTCGAGTGGGCACTCGATGCCGAGATCGCCACGGGCGACCATCACCGCGTCGGCCTCCACCACGATGTCGTCCATGTCGGCCACTGCACTCATGGTCTCGATCTTGGCGACGAGCCGCACGTGCCGGGGCGCTAGGGCTTCCCGTAGCAATCGCAGGTCTTGTGCCGACCGGACGAACGACACTGCCAGGAAATCGACACCGGCGTCAGCCATGGCACGGCCGAGCACGATGTCGTCGGCAGTCGGCGTGGTGAGGCGCAACCGCTCGGACGGAAGGTGCACACCGGGTCGCCCCTGAAGGCGACCTCCGTTGAGCACGCGGCAGTCTGCAGCGTGCTCCCCGACTGCCACGACCTCCAACGAGATCGCGCCATCACCGAACACCACGCGATCCCCTGCCACGAGGTCGGCGAGCAGGGTGGGATAGTCCACCGGCACCCGCTGTTCGGTGCTGACATCTCCCTCGGCCACCAAAAGAACTGCATCGCCGCTTTGAAGTTCGACTCCCCCTTCGGGAAACGGAGCGGATCGAACCTTCGGACCGGGCAGATCTGCAAGGACGGCAACCGTTCGTCCAGTCCGCTCCGCCGCCTCACGCACGCCCTGCAAGGTCGCCAAATGGGTCGCCAGGGTGCCATGGCTCAAGTTGAGGCGCACGACGTCGGTGCCGGCCAGCAGCAGTTCGTCGAGCACCGCTGGAGATGTGCTGGTAGGGCCGAGCGTGGCCACGATCTTCGTACGGGTGTCCATAGGTGCTTATCTAGTTGGCATGGAGTTGCTGCTGATACGTCACGGTCTACCAGTTCGCAGAGAAGTGGACGACGGCATTGCCGATCCTGAGCTCTCCGCCGCAGGGCTTGCCCAGGCGCAGCACCTCGCCGAATACCTTCAGAGTGAGCCTCTCGATGCGGTGTACGCCAGCCCGCTACAACGTGCGTTTCAGACCGCCGCACCACTCGCAGCTGCGCGCGGACTGCCTGTGGTGGTGGCCGATGGCGTTGCGGAGTGGGATCGAAACTCTTCCTCATACGTGCCCATCGAGGAACTCAAGGCGGCTGGTGATCCTCGCTACCTGTCGCTGATGCGCGGCGAATGGACCACCGAGGAGGAGACCCCCGAGCAGTTCAGCGAGCGCGTCATCAGCACCATCGACGCACTAGTGGATGCGCACAGCGGGCAACGAATCGCCGTGTCGTGCCATGGCGGCACCATCAACGCCTACCTGTCGCATGTGTTGGGGCTCGCACCGTCGACCGGCTTCTTCTACCCCAACTACACCAGCATCCATCGAGTGATGGCATCGCGCAGTGGGGTGAAGAGCGTGCTCACGATGAACGAGACTGCGCATCTGCGTGGCACCGGCCTACCGATCGGATTGATGCAGTGATGCAACTCGACAACCTCATCTCCTACCTCGATGCCTCGCCGTCACAATGGCACGCTGCCGCCACGTCGGCGACACGGCTGGAGTCAGCGGGTTTCACTCGCCTCCCTGTCGAGGGCGAGTGGAGCGCGATCCCATCGAAGGGCTTCGTGCAACGTGGAGCCGCTGTGGTCGCATGGCATCGGGGGTCCGACGTCGGACCGGTGTCGCCCCTCCGTCTCGTCGGGGCTCACACTGACTCACCGTGCCTTCGAGTGAAGCCCAATGCCGACGCTGGTGGCTTCGGTTGGAAGCAGCTTTCAGTGGAGGTCTACGGAGGCGTGCTGCTGAACAGTTGGCTCGACCGAGATCTTGGCGTTGCCGGCGTCCTGGTGCTGCGAGACGGCACCCACCGTCTCGTCGCAGTACACGAGCCAATCGCTCGGGTGCCGCAACTTGCCATCCACCTCGATCGCGATGTGAACGAGCGCGGTGTCGTGCTCGACAAACACCAGCACCTCTCGCCGGTGTGGGGTGTCGGTTACCCCCTCGACGGAGAGTTTCGCGAGTGGATTGCAGCGACTGCGGGGCTTGCTGGGTCCGATATCGCCACCTGGGACCTCAGCCTTTTCGATTGCACTCGCGCTGCGGTACTCGGCCCTCACGCCGACCTTCTGGCAAGTGGCCGCCTCGACAACCAAGCGTCGTGCTGGGCCGCCACCGACGCACTCGCTGCGTCGGTCCAACCGGTTGGCCACACCGCTGTCATCGCCTTGTTCGATCACGAGGAGGTGGGCTCCGAAAGCATCAGCGGCGCAGCGGGGCCACTGCTGGAGCACGTGCTGGAGCGCCTCGCTCTGGCTACGGGCGCCACCCGTGCGCAGTTCCTCGCGCAGCTCGCTGCCAGCCGATGCATCTCAGCCGACAACGCTCACAGCGTGCACCCGAACTATCCGGAGCGCCATGAAGCTGGGCATCGGCCGCTGGTGAACGAGGGTCCGGCCATCAAGCTGAACCACAACCAGCGGTACGCAACATCACCCGACACGGCGGCGTTCGCTCAGGAAGTATTCGAAGCGGCCGGCGTGCCGTGGCAGGTGTTCGTCAGTCGCAACAACATGCCGTGCGGTACCACGATTGGCCCGATCACTGCGACGAGGCTCGGCATCGAAACCGTCGACGTCGGAGTGCCTCAGCTCAGCATGCACTCCGCCCGCGAGCTGTGCGGCACCAAGGACGCGCCGTGGTTGGCAACCGCTCTGCTGGGCTGGTTCAGCGGCAGCTGACGTCAGTTACCCGAACGGGTCTGGGCCAGATCGAAGAGACGCTGTAGTTCGTTTTGCAGCTGTGATGTGGCTGCTCGCATCGCCTCGCGCTGTTCTTTCGATGTGCCCGCTGTGGGAACGGTGATCGGCTCGCCAACCATCACGTACAGCTTTCGTGGGTAGATGAACTTTGCCCCCTTGGGCATGGCTCGCTCCGAGCCACCGATGCCGACCGGGATGATGGGGGCTCCTGCCTTTGCAGCGATGTATGCAGCACCTTCGAAAAGCGGCTGCACGATGGGCCCGCTCTTGCGCTCACCCTCGGGAAACAGCACCAGCGGCTCTCCGCCTTCGAGCAGCGAGATGCAGCGCTTCAACGCCTCGCGATCTGCGGAGCCGCGGGTGACCGGAAAGCCGCCGAGCAGCGAGAGCAGTTGGCCGAAATACTTATTGCTCCACCACTTGTCGGCACCCATGAAGCGCATACGGCGCCGCGTGACGCCGGAGCTGATGGGCGTGTCGAGGATGCTGCGGTGCGTAGGAGCGAGAATAAAGGTGCCGGTCGAAGGGATGTGCTCGCCGCCCTCCACCCGCATGCGACACCACACCCTGCAGAAGATCGTCACGATGCTGCGCACCGTGAAATAGCCGATGCGATGCGACCACGTGTCTTGCGAGGCGAGTTCGGTGCGGATCTTGGTCATGCGGACTCCAGGAGACGCAGAATCTGTTCGAGGACTTCCGGGATCGTAAGGCCCGTCGTGTCGACCAGGGTGGACCCATCTGCCTCGGTGAGCGGACTGTCTGCCCGGTTGCTGTCATGGTGATCACGAGCTGCGATTGCGCGCTCGATCTCATCCACATCACCCCCAGCCTCCGCCACCCTCCGCTCGGCACGCACTCGAGGCGACGCGGTGAGATACAGCTTCAGTTCAGCATCGGGAAACACCACCGAGCCGATGTCGCGTCCCTCCACGACCCCGCCATCTCGCTCGGTCGCCCACTGCTGTTGCCGATCGCGCATCTCGGTGCGCACGCCGCTGTTGGCAGCCACCTTGCTGACTGCCGAGGTGACCTCCGCTGTGCGGATGGCTGCGGTGGCGTCGACTCCGTCGACGAACACTCCCGCGTCACTGACCTCGAGCACCACCGAGCGCGCCAACGACGCCACGGCCTCAATGTCGTCGAGCAAGAGCCCGTGACGGAGCGCCGCAAAGGTGACACCGCGATACATGGCGCCAGTGTCGAGATACTCCAATCCGAGCCGAGCAGCCAACGCCCGAGCGATGGTGCTCTTCCCAGCGCCCGCAGGCCCGTCAATGGCGATGACGCGCACTACCAGCTCGTTCCGACCGGCATGCCTTCGCTGTAGCCAGCTGCACTCTGCACACCGACCACCGCACGCTCATGGAAGTCGGGAATGCTCGCCGCACCCGCATAGGTGCAGCTGGAGCGCACGCCGGCGACGATGTCGTCGATGATGTCTTCCACACCGGGGCGATCCGGGTCGAGGTACATACGCGAGGTGCTGATGCCCTCCTCGAAGAGCTCCTTGCGGGCGCGTTCGAACGGTGTCTCGCTGCGGTTGCGATTCTTCACGGCCCGATTGCTGGCCATGCCGAAGCTCTCCTTGAACAGTCGGCCATCCGGGTCGCGCAGCGTGTCGGCGGCGCTCTCGTAGGTACCTGCGAGCCACGACCCGAACATCACGTTCGCTGCACCGGCGGCCAGGGCCAGGGCCACATCGCGTGGGTGTCGAACTCCGCCGTCGGCCCAGATGACCTTGCCGTGCTTGCGCGCCTCTTCGGCGCAGTCGTGAACTGCGCTGAACTGTGGGCGGCCCACGCCGGTCATCATGCGCGTGGTGCACATGGCGCCGGGGCCGACGCCGACCTTGATGATGTCGGCGCCTGCGCTGATGAGGTCGCGGGTGCCGTCGGGCGTGACGACGTTGCCCGCAACGATCGGAATGTTCGGGGCAACTGCACGAACCTCCTCGATGGCGTGGAGTGTGCGCTGCTGATGACCGTGGGCGGTGTCGATCACCAACACGTCGGCGCCGTACGCCACCAAGGCCTTGGCCTTTGTGGCCGGATCGCCATTGATGCCCACAGCCGCTGCCACCAGTAGGCGGCCCTGAGCGTCCACTGCCGGGCTGTAGATCGTGCTGCGCAATGCGCCCTTGCGGGTTGCACATCCGATGAGTCGGCCATCGGTATCCACCACCGGAGCCACGCTGAGGCGAGCTTCGGTGAGGACATCGTAGATGTCGGCCGGTTCAGCCCCGGCCTCGATGACA
Source organism: uncultured Acidimicrobiaceae bacterium (assembly GCA_903919455.1). GTDB lineage: Bacteria > Actinomycetota > Acidimicrobiia > Acidimicrobiales > Ilumatobacteraceae > UBA668. The sequence continues at coordinate 20,494 of CAIXIJ010000075.1, forward strand.
ACCAGCTCTCGACTCATCACGTTCTTCAACTGCGTGAAGCGATCGAACCCCGCGGCGTCGTGTTCGGTGAAGATACCCACGGGTAGGCCGTCGTCGTCGACTACCACGACTGCGCCATGCGCTCGCTTGTGAATGAGACCCAGCGCGTCGCCCACCGTATGGGTGGCGCCGAGCGTGATGGGCGTGTCGTAGACCAGATGCCGGGTCTTCACGTACTGAATGACCGTCTCGGTGATGTCGAGCGGAATGTCTTGCGGCAACACGGTGATTCCGCCCCGGCGCGCCACGGTCTCTGCCATACGACGGCCCGCCACCGCGGTCATGTTCGCAACCACGACGGGGATGGTGGTACCGAGCCGGTCGGGGGTGCTGAGGTCGACACCGAAGCGCGAGGGCACGGAGCTGAGGCTCGGCACCATAAAGACATCGCTATACGTGAGGTCGTACGGCGGGGTGCTACCGAGGAACCGCATGTGAGAGTTTCCTTCTACTGAACGGGTGTGACCCTGCGCTTTGTGCCCTGACGGACACCTCGGAAGGGGCCGACCAAGGCTACCGTGTCGGCGTGACTGCTCCAGTGGTACTCGTGCACGGATGGGGTGGCTCGTTCGAGTCCACATGGCAGCGAAGTGGGTTCACCGAGCTACTGAAGGACATGGGGCGAGATGTCGTGGGCATCGACCTGCTCGGCCACGGAACGTCCCCAAAGCCACACGACCCCGAGGCGTACGCCGACCTCGGTGCGCACGTGCTGGCTCAATTGCCAGACGGTCCGGTCGACGCCGTCGGTTTCTCTCTGGGCGCCATCACTCTGCTCCGGCTGGCCACCACACACTCCGAGCGCTTCAGCCACCTGGTGCTCGCCGGTATCGGCGAGAACGTGTTGCGCGATGACGACAGTTCAGGAGATCGCATCGCGACGGCCGTGGAAGGCAACGCCGACGAGACCGACACGCTGGCCAACACCTTCGCCCATTACGCCCACCAGCCAGGCAACGACCCTGTCGCTCTGGCCGCCATCATGCGCCGTCCTCGCACGCCCATGACCGCAGCGTTGCTCGCCGGCGTCGCTTGCCCCACCCTCGTGGTCATCGGCGACAAGGATTTCGCCGGCCCCGGCGAACCGCTGGTGGAACTGCTTCCGTCAGCCACCCTGACCACGCTCCGCAACGTGGACCACTTCGCCACCCCCGAGGCGTTCGGACTCTGGGATGCCGTGTTGGAGTTCATCGACACATGAACGGTGATGTGGACCGAGCGCTCGAGGTGCTGAGGTCTGGCGGCCTGGTGGCCATTCCCACCGAGACCGTCTACGGCCTCGCTGGCGATGCCACGAACGAGGCAGCCGTGCGGCGCATCTTCGCAGCCAAGGGTCGACCAGCCGACCACCCTCTGATCGTGCACATCGCGTCAGCCGCACAGCTGTCGGACTGGGCCGACGAGGTTCCCTCTGCCGCTGAGCGACTCGCCTCCACGTGTTGGCCGGGCCCGTTGACGTTGCTGGTGCCGAAGGCGCGCCATGTGCTGCCCGTCGTCACCGGTGGCCGATCAACTGTTGGCATCCGCGTACCGGCCCACCCGCTCACCGAGGAGTTGCTCACCCGTTTCGGAGGTGGTCTGGCGGCACCGTCGGCGAATCGCTTCGGGATGGTGAGCCCCACGACTGCGCAGCACGTTCGAGACGATCTGGGCGATGCGGTGGACTTCGTACTCGACGGAGGTCCGTGCCCCATCGGGGTGGAGAGCACCATCATCGACTGCTCTGTCACTCCACCTCAGATCCTGCGGCCTGGTGGCATTCCCTCCGAGCAGATCGTGGAGCTACTCGACGGCAACATCGCCGAGGCAAGCGGACCGAGTAGGGCATCGGGAATGCTCGCGTCGCACTACGCGCCGAACGCACGCGTGCTCCTCGCCGAAGATCGTGCCGAGGCGCTGCAGCTCGCCGCAGACCTCGATCACCCCGAGCTCATCGATCGCACGGCCGACCTTGTGGACTACGCGCAACATCTCTACAGCGATCTCCGAGCCGCAGATGCGCGAGGCGCAGGCACCATCGTGGCCGTCCTGCCGCCACCGGCCGGCCTCGGTCATGCCATACGAGATCGCCTCATGAAGGCGGCAGCTCACCGAGCCGATTGAGGTTTGCCACCCACTCATCGCGCACTACCTCAGGGTCGGGTGTGGCATCTGAGTCAACGCTGGCAACGGTGATGCTCACCATGGTCGCACCAGCTTCGGGCACCAACTCGAGTCGACACCAACAGAGGGCTGGGTCGTGGAGTAGCGCCTCGAGCACATAGGGCGGCTCGTCCACCAGCAACTCCCCCATCCAGGTCACCACCACCAGCAACGCCTCGAAGGCCTCCGCCGGTAGCACGTCGATGGTGAACGATGGGGCGTCACGCTGCACGCCTCGAAGCCGCGACAACGGCGAAGATGGAGGTGGACTCGATGGAATCACGTGTGGCGTCTCGCTCACTACGCCCAGCATCGATGCCGCGCGGTCGTAGGCGGCGTTCACCGCCTGCATTGCCTGCTCCGATCCCCCGACGTCCGGGTGCACCGTGAGCGCCAGCCGCCTTCTCGCTGCAGCGAGCGTGTCGAGCGATGCATTCGGCTGCACGCCGAGCAGCCGGTACGGATCGTCAGACATCGGGGTCGATGGCCCACCCTGTGGTGGAGCCCCAGTCTTCCTCGAACACCACCTCGGCCAACGGCTTGCGCCGCACGGGACCATGCCGTCCGGCAGGTACACCGAGCGTGATGCACGCCGAGAGCGCCACGTCGTCGGGAATGTCGAACAGCGCCCGCAGTTCGTCTTCCACGGCGGCGTGCCACATGGTGAGAGCGCCTCCGTATCCGAGAGCCCGCGCTGCCAACAGCAGGTTCTGGCATGCCGGGTAGACCGATGCACCCTCTGCCGGATTTGCTTTGCGATATCGCACCAGGCACACCAGCACCACCACGGGAATCTCTTCGAAGTGATCTACGTAATGCTGCATCGTGGCGGCCATGCGAGCCTTCGGACTGTCGGGTTCGTTGCCACTCCCGACGTCGTAGCCGTCAGCGGCGCGCTTTGCCGCCCAACCGGCTCGGAACGACTCACCGAGCAGCCGTTTGGCCTCGGTGGCCTTTGATCCGTCTCGAAGGACGAGGTACCTCACCGGCTGGCGATTGCTGCCGCTGGGCGCCCGGGTTGCGTGCCAGAGGATGGACGACAGGTCGCTGTCGGGGATCGGCTCGGCCGAGTAGCGCCGGATGGTCCTGGTGGTGGCCAGTCCCTCGAGCAGATTCATCGACCGGTGAACTTGGGGGTGCGCTTCTCCATGTAGGCAGCGACGCCTTCGCGGAAATCGTCGGTGCGCAGCAGCGGGAGCAATTGCAGGAATACGTGGTGCACGTTCTGATCGAATGTCTCGGTCTCCGCGGCACGCATCATCCGCTTGATCGCGCGCACTGCCAGAGGCGCATTTGCCGCAATCTCGCCGGCCAACTCACGCACGGCGTCCTGAAAGTGTTCGGGTTCGACCACATGGTTCACCAGACCGAGTTCGAGCGACTCGGCAGCAGTGAGGGTGCGACCGGTAAAAGCAATCTCGGCAGCCTTGGCATACCCCACCATGCGTGGCAGGAGCCAGGTTCCGCCGCTTTCGGGCAGGATGCCTCGCTTCGCGAAGCCAGGGTTGAGCTTGGCGTTGCTGCTGGCAACCCGGATGTCGCAACCCAACGCAACATCGAGGCCATAGCCCGCCGCCCCACCGTTGAGGGCGCAGATGGTGGGCGTGTCGAGGTTGTGCAGCACGGTGGGCGGTGTGGCGCGCAGGTCGAGTTCGCCGGGAATCCCTTCGCCGCCATTGTCCATCCCGCCCAGTGAGCCCTTTGATGCACCCATCTGTGCGGCCATGTCGAGCCCGGCGCAGAACACCTTTCCGGCGCCGGTGAGCACGATGCACCGAACATCGCGATCTCGATCGGCTTGCAGCAGCCGCTCGGTGAGCTGATCGAGCATCAACCCGGAGATGGTGTTCAAGCGGCCAGGAGCATTCAGCGTGATGGTGGCGACGTGGTCGCTCACCTCGTACAGAACCTCGTCGGCGGGTTGCGAATCGGCACTCGTCATGCACCGAACCGTAGCCGTGCCGACACATAGGAATCGGGTCCAGTGCTTGTCGGTCAAGGGAAAAGTGTCCTAACATTCACTTCTTGCACATCAACAGTGCCGTATCCCGCGGCACTGCTCCTAGGGGGAGAAACCATGCAGAAATCCCAGATGCGCCGCGCAAGCGCATTGCTCGTGGGCCTGACGCTCGTCGTCGCGGCCTGCGGCTCTGACAGCAGCGAGGGCGGCGCAACCACCGCCGCTACCCAGACCACCGCCGCTACGGAGACCACGGCCGCCGTGGAAACCACAGCCGCTACGGAGACCACCGTTGCCGCTGGCGGCGACGAGCTCAAGGGCATGAAGGGCACCACGCCGCTCGTGAAGCTGAGCGACGACTTCAAGACCGCCCTGCAGGGCACGCCGTCGGGCAAAGGTCTCACCGACTACAACTACGCTGGCGAGACCTACGACGCCATCGTCACCATTGCTCTGGCCGCGGAGATCGCCAAGACGGATGGCTCGGCCATGGCCGACCAGATCGTCGGCGTCACCAAGGACGGCGAGAAGTGCACCGACTTCAAGAGCTGCCTCGACATCATCAAGGCTGACGGCGACCCCGACTATGACGGTCAGTCCGGCCCCATCACGATGAACGGCAACGGCGAGCCCCTCGAGGCCAGCTACGGCATCCTCACCTTCGGTGCGGGCAACCACCTCGACGACGCGCTCACCACCTACGTCACCGCCTCGGCCCCCGAGTCGGCTGTGAAGCCGCTCACCACCACCGATGTGAAGCGCGACGGCGACGGCGTGCTCAAGCTCGGCGGCCTCCTGCCCCAGACCGGTTCGCTGGCCTTCCTCGGCGCTCCCGAATTCGCTGGCGCTGAGCTGGCAGTGGCGGAGATCAACGCTGCCGGTGGCGTGCTGGGCAAGCCGATCGAGTGGTCGCCCGGCGACTCCGGCGACACCAGCACCGACATCGCCAGCCAGACGTCTGACCGTCTGCTCGGCGAGGGCGTGGATGCCATCATCGGCGCCGCTTCCTCCTCGGTCACCCTCACCGTCATCGACAAGATCACGGCCGCTGGCGTGGTGATGTACTCGCCCGCCAACACGTCGCTGAAGCTCGTTGACTACCCGGACCACAGCCTGTACTTCCGTGACGCCCCGCCGGACGACCTCCAGGGCAACGTCATCGCCCAGCTCGTGGTCGACGACGGCAACCAGTCGGCCTACATCCTGGCCCTCGACGACGCCTATGGCACCAGCCTGGCCGACGTGATTGAAGCCGGCCTGAAGGCTGCTGGCGTGGACGTGCTCGGCAATAAGATCTACGACCCCAAGGCGACGAGCTTCGACGCCGAAGTGGACGAGATTGCTGCAGCCGACCCGGATGCCATCATCCTCATCACCTTCGACGAGGGTTCGCGAATCCTCAAGACGATGGTGGAGAAGGGCGTCGGCCCGAGCGCCAAGGCCGTCTACGGCTGCGATGGCAACATCGGCAACGCACTCGGCGACAACTTCAACGCCGGCAAGTAATTCCCTCTCGGATCTTCTGATCCGTTGAACTGAGAAGGCCCCGGGCTTCGGCCCGGGGCCTTCCTCGTTTTCCGACCGAGTGCCACACGCGAAAGGGCCCGCCTCCCAGCCATGGGGCCGGAGGGCGGGCCTCGACGAGAATGAAATCAGCCGCCGGTGGCCTTGGCCAGCGTGCCGAGGTAGAGCTCGATCACAGCGGGATCGGCGAGCAACTCGCGCCCCGAACCCGTGTAGGCGTTGGTGCCCTGGTCGAGCACATAGCCGCGGTCAACCACTTGCAGGCACCGGCGAGCGTTCTGCTCCACCATCAAGATGGCCACGCCGGTGTTGTTGATCGCGCGGCAGTTGAGGAACACCTCGTCCTGCAGGTGCGGCGAGAGACCGGCCGACGGCTCGTCGAGCAACAGCAGCGACGGCTCGAGCATCAATGCCCGACTCATGGCCACCATCTGGCGCTCGCCGCCCGACAGCGAGCCCGCACGCGAGTCCTTGCGCTGCAGTAGCCGCGGGAACAGTTCGGTGACGTAGGCGAAGCGCTGCTTGAACACCTTCGGACGCAAGTAGCAGCCCATCTCGAGGTTCTCCACGACCGTGAGGCTGGGGAACACGTTCTTGGTCTGCGGCACATAGCCAACGCCGCGGCTCACTAGCTCGTGGGCCTTCTTGCCGGTGATGTCGGCACCGTTGAGCAGCACGTTGCCCGAGCGCACGGTGCACTGACCAAGCACAGCCTTCAGCATGGTGGACTTGCCGGCGCCGTTGGGGCCGATGATGCCCACGAACTCCCCCGGGTTCACCACGAGGTTGCATCCGTCGAGGATGTTCACTTCCGGGATGTAGCCGGCCACCAACTCGGTTGCCAGCAGGACGGGCTGCGTGCCCTCGATGATGGTCACATGTCCTCCAGAAGACTTTTGCCCTGATGAGCGCCAAGGTAGGCATCGATCACCGCAGGGTTCGACGAGATCTGATCGGGAGTGCCTTCGGCAATGATCATGCCTTCGGCCATCACGATCACCCAGTCGGAGATGTCGTGGACCATGTCCATGTCGTGCTCCACGAACAGCACCGTCATGCCCTCGTCGCGCAGCCCCTTGATGTGCTGGTTGAGGCTTTGCTTCAGCGCTGGGTTCACGCCGGCCATCGGCTCGTCGAGCATCACCAGCTTCGGATTCGTCATCAGCGCTCGCGACATCTCGAGCAACTTGCGTTGTCCGCCCGACAAGGTGCCCGCGTACTCGTTGCGCATGTGATCGAGCTTGAAGCGGGCCAGCAGCGCGTCGGCGCGGGCTTCGATCTCACGTTCCTGGGCCATCCAGGTGAACGGCAGCAAACCGTTCCACCACTTCTCGCCCTTCTGACCGGTGGCACCGAGCTTCATGTTCTCGATGACCGACATTTTCGTGAGGCTCTTGGTGAGCTGGAACGTGCGCACCATGCCCATATCGGCCGTCTTGTGCGCCTGCACACCCTCGAGGTCTTTGCCGTCGAACCACCACTTGCCGGTGTCGGGCGTGTCGAACGCCGTCATCAGGTTGAAGAAGGTGGTCTTTCCAGCACCGTTAGGACCGATGAGCGCCGTGATCGAGCCGCGCTGGATCTCCACTCGCTCCACGTCGACGGCGGTGATACCACCGAACGACCGGCGCACTCCTTCGGCAGTCATGATGGGGTCGGGCTTGGCGACGCCAGGTTCCGGGGCAACATTGGCGAGAGCCGCACGTGCAATGCGAGCGGTCTCGCTGAGGGTTTGCTCGTCAGCGGCCATCGAGCGCCATCTCCTTCTTGTTGCCGAACAGGCCCTGCGGCCTGAACACCATCAGGAACACCAGCATGAGACCGATGACCACCTGCACGTACACACCGATGTGGCTGGACTCGGTGATGAGCGGAATGCCAAAGATGTCGACGTGACCGCCCCAGCTCTTGGTGAGCTCGTTGAGGAATGCGTCAACGAACGACAGGATGCCCCAGAACAGCATGGGGCCGACGATGGAACCAGAGACCTTGGCGAGACCGCCGAGCACCAACGCTGTGAGCACGTAGAACGTGACATCACGGCTGTAGTTGTCGGGCTGCACCGAGCCTCGGCTCACCGAGAACATGATGCCCGAGAACGTGGCGATGACGCCGCCGAGGATAAGCGCCTGCAGCTTGTACGAGTACACGTTCTTGCCCAAGCTGCGAACGGCGTCCTCATCTTCACGGATGCCCTTGATCACACGGCCCCAGGGGCTGCGCATGAGCATGTAGATGAACCCGGCGATGATTGCCGCAAGGATCCAGCCCACCACGAGGCTCTTGAACGACAGACCGTCGTACTCTGTCTGCTTCGAAGCGACCAGGAGGAAGACCATCACTGCTACGCCGCAGATGATCCACTTGCTCTGAAAGCCTTGGCGCTCTTCCTTCGCCCACTTCTGCGCCAGCATGTGGCCAAGCAGCACCGAGCACACTGCGAAGGAAACCAGCAGGAGCACGGCGCCGATGGCGTTCACGCTGTCGGAGAACGGGTACAGCGAGTACTTCGATGAGGGGTTGAACGGCGTTCTGTTCACGAACGAGTTCGCGAACTGGTTGATGCCGTCGGAGCCACCGAAGTACTTCTTGAACGTCACCGAGCGCACAATGAGCCGCACACACTCGGCGAGCGCGATGGTGACGATGGCCAGATAGTCGGCTCTCAGACGCAGCGTGGGTACGCCCATGATGAGGCCGAAGATCACGGCATACACCACGGCGATGGGGATGCCCCACCAGAAGCTGATGCCGTAGTAGTGGGCGGTCATGCCCACGGCGTATGCGCCGCAGGCCATGAACCCGGCTTGGCCGAAGTTCAGCAACCCTGCGTAGCCGAACTGCACGTTCAGGCCGATTGCCGACAGTGCGAAGTACATCGCGTTCACACCGAAGAAGGCGCTCAGCGTTGCGGAGAAGATGTTGCTCCAGTTCATCGGTCCTCCTCAGCCCACTCGCTCACGACGACCGAGGATGCCCTGCGGCCGCACCAACAACACGATGATCATGGCGACGTAAGCCGGCACGTTCTTCAGTTCGGACGGCACGCCGTTGTGCAACCAGTCGAGCGGAGCGGGCCAGTTCTTGCCCGGCATGATGGGGATGCCCAACGTGCTCACTTCCACGAACAGGCCGATCACGAAGCTACCCACGAGGGCGCCGTAGGCCGAGCCGAGACCGCCGAGCGTGATACCGGCGAACATCAGGAACAGCAGATCGGAGCCGATGAACGGGCCCACACCTTCGTCGAGGCCGCGGAAGATGCCGCCGGTTGCGGCGAGCATGCCGCCCAGGATCCAGACCAGGCGGATGATCTTCTGGCTGTCGATACCGGTGCTGGAGGCCAGGTCGGGGTTGTCGCTCACCGCTCGGGTTGCCTTGCCGAGCCGCGTCTTCTGCAGCGCCAGCGCCACGCACACCAAAATGATGAGCGAGATGAACGCCGTGGTGGCGTCACGCGGCGTGACGCAGATTGGGCCGACCCGCTTGCAGTCCTGGTTGTTGAACGCTGCGAAGGTCTTCGTGCGACCGCCCAGGATGCGCAGGAAGACGTTCTTCAACACGATGGCCACGCCGACGGTGACCACCATTTGCGACACCAAGCCGATCTTGCGTTTGCGTAGCGGCGAGTAGATGAACTCGTTTTGTGCAAGGCCAAAGGCCCCGCCGGCGATGATGGCAACAGGGAACGCCAACCACGGCGTGATGGCGCGATCGGTGTTGAGGATGTAGGCGATCATGGCGCCAAAGGTGACCAACTCGCCGTGAGCGAAGTTGGTGAGTCCCGTGGTGCCGAAGATGAGGCTGAGACCGACAGCGCACATCGCGAGGATGAGTCCGAAGCGAGCTCCGTCGGCGAGTCGCTGAGCGAACTGCGACCACCACCCCACCGTGGCCCGGTTGGCTGCACCCGTGAAGTAGTTCACCGTCACGGTAGAGGTCACGAAGGCGGCGCCCTGCACCTGGCGCTCAGCATCACCTTCCTGCAGCGCAAAGCCGTCGGGAAGCGTCGACTCATCGAGCGTGACGGTGTAGTCGGCCTTGGCCGGCAGCGTGATCAGGGCCACGCCCTTGGCATCGGTGACACCCTCGCCGACCGAGGCGCCTGACGCATCGGCGACGACGACCTTGACACCGGCGACCGGCTCCTTCTTCGTCTTGCCGCCTGCGTCCTGCACCTGGTTCTGGACACGAACCTTCACAGCGAGATCGTCGGCGTGGGCCGGCTCAGCGAACATGCCGAACACGGCAAGGCCCACCAGCAGCAGTGCGACGAAGTGTTGTAGTCGTTTCTTCAACTGGTCCCCTGGGTTCACCCGTTGTTACCGATCCGGACACAACCGGTCAGCGGCGTATTTGAGCCGGTGAAGGCATCGTGCGTCAATACTGCGCGCCCAATGTTCATAAATCCCCACTCGGGAGCTTGCCACACCCACGGCTACGGTGGCGCCGTGACGCAGTTCGACAGCACCCAGGCCGTTCCACAACCCACTCTGGGCGCACCCGATGCGAACGAGTGCGAGGTGCTACTCATTCGTCACGGCCGTTCGGCCGATGTCGTGCCGGGTTCTGCTGAGTCCGCTGATCCGCCGCTGCACGACATTGGGGAGCGGCAAGCGGACCAATTGGCGTTGCGCCTCGGGAGCAAGACCATTCATGCGGTGTACAGCTCACACCTTGCGCGTGCCCGACAGACCGCCGCACCGCTGGCGCGGCCACGCGCACTTGAGGTGGGCATTTATGAGGATCTCGAGGAGGTGCGGATGGGCGAATGGGGCAACGGCGAGTTTCGCCGACGCGCCTACATCCGCGATCCGGAATGGGTTGCCTGGAGTCTCACTGGCCGCTGGGATGGCATTCCAGGAGGCGAGGGCGATCAATCGCTCCGCACGCGAGTTGCGGCAGTGGTGGACCAGCTCGCCACGGAGCACCAAGGACAGACCATTGCGGTCGTCGCGCACGGCGGCGCCATCAACGCGTATGTGGCGCACCTTCTCGGTACGCATCGAACGATGCTGTTCTCGTGCGAGAACACCAGTGTCACCACGGTGCGGCTACTAGCTGGACGCCCAACGCTGATGGCGGTGAACGACTGCCATCACCTGTACGACCCAGTACTCGGTCAGACCTGACGCTCGGGTACGTTCGCAGGATGAGCGAGCGCCCCTCACCCGTACGCACCCGTGTCAGTGAATTGCTGGGGGTCGACTACCCCATCGTCCAAGCCCCGATGGGCTGGATTGCACGCAGCCAACTTGCGTCAGCAGTCAGTAATGCCGGTGGCATGGGCATCATCGAGACCTCCAGCGGCGAGCTCGACAACGTGCGCGACGAGATCCTGAAGATGCGTGATCTCACCGACAAACCATTCGGCGTGAACATTGCCCAGGCGTTCGTGCGCGACCCCAAGATCGTGGATTTCGTGGTGAGCCAGAACGTGAAGTTCGTCACCACTTCGGCTGGCGACCCCACCAAGTACACCGGCCAACTCAAGGAAGCCGGCCTCACCGTCTTCCACGTGGTGCCCACGCTGGCAGCTGCGTTGAAGGCAGTCGACGCCGGCGTCGATGGTTTGGTGGTGGAAGGTGGCGAGGGCGGCGGATTCAAGAATCCGCGCGACGTTGCCACGATGGTGCTGTTGCCGCTGGTGGCCAGCAAGGTGAGCGTGCCGATCATTGCTGCCGGCGGCATCACCGACGGCTACAGCATGGCTGCTGCCTTCGCGCTGGGTGCCACCGGCGTTCAGATGGGCACTCGCATGGTCAGCGCAGCCGAGTCGCCCGTGCACGAGAATTGGAAGAACGCCATCATCGGAGCGGCGGAGACTGACACGGTGTTTCTGAACCGGTTCAGCCGTCCGGCGCTTCGGGCCCTGCGCACCGAGCGCACCACTCAGCTCGAGCATGAGGACCACGTGGACCTCAGCGTGTTCGGTCGCACTCAGGAGCTCTACTTCGGTGGCGACATGGAAGCTGCGATCGCCCTCACCGGACAGGTGGCTGGTCGAATCGAGTCGGTGGAACCGGTGGCCTCGATCCTGCACAGCACCGTGCACGAGTTTCGGCAGCGGCTCGCGTCGTTGCAACAGTTCGCATAAATGTGCTGAATTGCGCGCGCAGCGCGCGAATCGTGCTAGTATCTTGACGAACGGGCGGAGGCCGTGGGTTGTTGGCGTTCCCGGAGGTCCCCCACATGGCTGCACTGCTCGTTCAATTCAAAGCACTTGTTCGCATCGCGCTGTACCTCGCGCTGGCGTACATCGTCATCCAACTCTGGCAAGACCCTTCGGGCGCCGCAACGGCGACCAAAGACTTGATCGGTAGCGTCGGGCACTTCTTTGCGTCGATCATCGACAAGGTGGGTCAATTCGTGAAGAGCCTGGGTAACCACTCCTCCACACCCGCGGCTCCGGTGGCTCCCGCCACCCCCTGACATCAGCGGGCGGCGGCCTGCTCGAGGATCGCGTCTGCTGAGCGTCGAACCAGCGTCGTACTGCACCACAACCATGCCGTGATACCCACCAGGGTGGTGGCACCGGCCACGTGTACCAGCACCAGACCGGCGGGAAGTCCGGACGCGTACTGGACGTACCCCACCGTGCCCTGAACGCCAGCAGCAACGATCCATGCCGTCATCGGTGCATCGAGCACCTCTCGGTCATGACGAAGACGACGCAGCCGCCACAGCAAGGAGAGGGCGATCGCAACGGTGATCCAGACGATGACGCCATGAATACGACTCACCCACTGCAACGCATGACCGTTGATGTCGGTCTCGGTGCCCCAGAAACGCTTCGCCTTCTCGTCGCCGGCATGTGGACCGGTGCCGGTGACCACGGTGCCAGCCAGCACCGCAATCCAGGTCCAGACCACGAGCAGTCGAACGTGTTGACGCACGCGGGGCACCACCGACGGCACACGCTCACCTCCATCGGGTTCACCGGAGCGCACCAGCATCACGACGGCCGCCCACACCAGCACCATCGACAGCACGAAGTGCAATTGCACCGTGGCGGGATTTAAGTCTGCCCACACCACGACGGCGCCGACGATGCCCTGCGCCGGCACGCCAGCGAGCAGCACGAAGCCCAGCACCAGCAGGTCTTTGCGGCGAGGTCGGCGGTACCAGCCCGCCGCAGCAGCCAGGGCGACGGCGATGCACACGAGGAAGGTGATGAGCCGATTGACCTGTTCGATCGCCGAGTGGGCAGTGGAGAAGTCGACGACTTTGTCGGCGTTGCAGTTCGGCCAGTCGTCGCAGCCGAGGCCCGAGCCAGTGAGGCGCACCGCGGCGCCGCTGACGCAGATGAACGACAGCAGCACCAGCGCGAACACGCAGATGTTGCGGAACTCCTTGGGCGTGAACCCTTCAGTACGGACCCTGCGAACGTAGGCCGTCAGGCGTTGCATCGCTGCACCTCCGCAACAGAGGCTACGGGACCGCCGGGTGACGGAGCCAGCCGCGGCCATGAGTACCGTGAACGATGTGCTCACCAGCTACGACGACTTCCCCATCCACCAGTCCTCCGTGCCCATCACCCACACGGCAACGGCGGATGTGAACCATTACGACCGTTACTTCTTCAACGGCTACTCGAAGACCGACGATCTCTACTTCGGCGCAGCCATGGGGCTGTATCCCAACCGGCACGTCGCCGACGCAGCCTTCTGCGTCGTTCGCAACGGGGTGCAGACCAGCGTCTTCCGTTCGCAGCGCGCACCCATCGACCGCATCCACGCCACCGACCTCGGGTCCGTGAAGGTGGAGATCATCGTTCCGTTGCGCACACTGCGCGTGGTGGTGGATGCCCCGGAGCAAGGGGTCCGGGCCGACCTCACCTTCGAGCACCGTTCGCCCGCCGTGGAGGAAGACCACTTTCTGCTGCGCGCCGGCATTCGGGTGCTCTTCGACTACACGCGCCTCACGCAGTTCGGCGATTGGAGCGGCTGGATCGAGCTCGACGGAGAGCGCATCGAGGTAACCGCCGACGATGTGTGGGGCAGCCGCGATCGATCCTGGGGCGTGCGGCCGATTGGCGAGCCTGCGCCGTCTGGCGCTCCGATTCCATTCGCGCAGTTCTTCTGGCTGTGGGCGCCCACCAACTTTCCGTCGATGTCGACGCACTTCGACGTGAACGAGTTCGCCGATGGCAAGCGCTGGCACGAGACCGGCACCATCGTGCGCCCAGGGCAGGAACCGCACATGATGCGCACGGTGGAGTGGCGAGTGCAGTGGAGGCCCGGCACACGTTTCGCCGATTCCTTCGAGTACGACCTCATCGACTGGGATGGCAGCATCAGCACGGTGAAGATGAAGCCCCGATACGAGTTCCACATGCGCGGCATCGGGTATGGCAATCCCGAGTTCGGACACGGCTACTGGAAGGGCGAGTCTGTCACCGGCGGAGAGCGTTTGTCGTTGCCGGTCGACACTCCCCTGGCCCGCGAGCATGTGCACGTACAGGCGCTCTGCGATGCAGAACTGCACCTCCCGGACGGCACGGTGGAACTCGGCATGGGCATTCTCGAGCAGTTGGCCATCGGGCCCCACCCGAGCGGACTCACCGGGATTCTCGACGGCTACTCCCCCAACCCCTGAGGGGTCTCGTAGGCTCGGCCCAATGCGCACTCGCCCCGGACAGGCCGCAACAAAGGCGGTCCGCTCGACGTTGCGGTATGCCGCCAACAAGGTTGCTTCGAGCGACCGGTTGATGAATATCGCCTACGACCTGATGAACGAGACCAACTTTGCGGGTCTCGCCGAGCACGAAGAGATGCTCAGCGACTCGGTGCGCGTGAACACCTACCACCGCGGCATTCACCGCAACGTTCAACCCGGCGACGTCGTGCTGGATCTCGGCACCGGCACAGGGCTGCTGGCGTTCATGGCCAGCCGGGCGGGCGCAAAGAAGGTGTACGCACTGGAGCACTCCGACTTCATCGACGTCGCCCGGGAAATCGCCACCCACAACGGCTTCACCAACATCGAGTTCGTCCAGACAAACAGTCGCGAGTTCACGCCACCGGAGAAGATCGATGTCGTGCTGCACGAGCAGATGGGCGACGAACTGTTCAACGAGAACCTGGTGCAGAACCTGCTCGACGTGCGCAACCGCTGGCTTCGCCCCCACGGTCGAATCCTGCCCTCGAGGTTCAGACTGTTCATCGAACCGGTCACCATGACCGAAGCCATGCGCGTACGACGCTTCTGGAACATCGACCTGCCCGACGGGATCGATCTCTCGCCGATGCAGGAGTCACTCCTGGCACAGCGCTACGAGACCGGAAAGAACGAGCAGACCTGGCTCCGACCCGGAGC
>CAIXIJ010000076.1 GCA_903919455.1 uncultured Acidimicrobiaceae bacterium
GCCAGCGAACGGCCGTAGCACAGTGCGCACACGCCGAGCTCGGCGTCGCACGTGACGACCGAGCGCACACGCACGCGGTTCACGTTCGGATCGTCGCGCAGGGCGGCCATCTCGATGTCGCCGACCAGCGTGTTGCGGGCCAGCACCGAGCCGTCGGCGAGCGTGACGTCCTGCGACAGGGCACGACCGAACAGCTTCGTCTCGAGGTACGCACGCTTGTTGGCCGTGTCGGCCGCGACGTGCTCGATCCACAGACCGAGGTTCGAACCGCAGTCCGTCTCACGAATGATGAGCTCCTGCGCGACGTCGACCAGACGACGGGTGAGGTAGCCCGAGTCGGCGGTACGCAGTGCGGTGTCGACGAGGCCCTTACGAGCACCCGGGGTGGCGATGAAGTACTCGAGGGTTTCGAGGCCCTCACGGAAGTTCTTCTTGATCGGACGCGGGATCATGTCGCCACGAGGGTTGGCCACGAGGCCACGCATGCCGGCGATCTGACGCATCTGGGTCATGTTGCCTCGAGCACCCGAGCCGACCATCATGTCGATCGGGTTGAAGCGCTGCGCCTTGAACTCCACTTCCATGGCGTTCTGCACCTTGGCGGTGGCGTCGGTCCAGATGCGCACTTCCTGCTGACGGCGCTCGCCGTCGGTGATGATGCCACGCTTGAACTGCTGCTCCACCTTGTCGGCCATCTTCTCGTGGTCGTCGAGGATGCTCGCCTTGGCCTTGGGCGTCTTCACGTCGTTGATCGACACGGTGAGACCGCTCTGTGCCGCATAGCGGTAGCAGAGGTTCTTGATGGCGTCGAGCGCCGAAGCGACTTCGCTCTTGTTGTAGTGGTCGCTGAGGCGCTCCACGATGACACCCATTTCCTTCTTCTTGATCAGGAAATCGATGTGACCGAACTTCGACGGGTAATCCGTCGGGAGTGCCTCTTCGAACAGCAGACGGCCAGCAGTGGTCTCGAACTGCTTGCTGTCCTCGCCCATGAGCACCTCGGTGCGGCGCATGTTGATGGTGGCGTGGAGGTGCAGCGCACCTTCGTCCATCGCTCGCAGCACTTCCCACAGGTTGCGGAAGGTGCGACCTTCGCCAGTGGCGCCCGGCTGCGTCTCGGTGAGGTAGTAGCCACCGATGATGAGGTCCTGGCTCGGCGTCACGATGGGGCGACCCGATGCCGGCGACAGGATGTTGTTGGCGCTGAGCATCAGCACGCGGGCCTCAGCCTGCGCCTCTGCCGACAACGGCACGTGGATGGCCATCTGGTCGCCGTCGAAGTCGGCGTTGAAGGCGGTGCACACCAACGGGTGGATCTGCAGGGCCTTGCCCTCCACCAGGATGGGCTCGAAGGCCTGGATGCCGAGACGGTGCAGGGTTGGTGCACGGTTCAGGAGCACCGGGTGCTCCTTGATGACGTCTTCGAGCACGTCCCACACCTGCGGGCGGCGACGCTCGACCATGCGCTTGGCGCTCTTGATGTTCTGAGCCAGTTCGAGGTCGACGAGGCGCTTCATCACGAACGGCTTGAACAGTTCGAGAGCCATCAGCTTCGGCAGACCGCACTGGTGCAGCTTCAGCGTGGGGCCGGCCACGATGACCGAACGGCCCGAGTAGTCGACGCGCTTGCCGAGCAGGTTCTGACGGAAGCGACCCTGCTTGCCCTTGAGCATGTCGGAGAGCGACTTCAGCGGACGGTTGCCCGGGCCGGTGACCGGACGGCCACGACGACCGTTGTCGAACAGTGCGTCGACGGCCTCCTGGAGCATGCGCTTTTCGTTGTTCACGATGATCTCGGGCGCACCGAGATCCAGCAGACGCTTCAGACGGTTGTTGCGGTTGATGACACGGCGGTAGAGGTCGTTGAGGTCGGAGGTGGCGAAACGGCCACCGTCGAGCTGCACCATCGGACGCAGCTCCGGCGGGATCACCGGCACCACATCGAGAATCATGGCCTTCGGGTCGTTCAGACGACGACCGTGATCGTCGCGCTGGTTGAACGACGCCACGATCTTCAGGCGCTTGATGGCCTTCTGACGACGCTGAGCCGACAGCGGCTTG
Source organism: uncultured Acidimicrobiaceae bacterium (assembly GCA_903919455.1). Classification (GTDB taxonomy): domain Bacteria; phylum Actinomycetota; class Acidimicrobiia; order Acidimicrobiales; family Ilumatobacteraceae; genus UBA668. The sequence continues at coordinate 2,062 of CAIXIJ010000076.1, forward strand.
CGGCCACTGGAGGTGTGGTCGATGGCATCGCGGAGCTTGATCTCTTCCTCATCGAAGTCGATGCGGTCGATGAGCTGCTTGATGGCATCGGCACCGGTGCCGCCCTCGAAGTAGTCGCCGTAACGGTCGCGCAGCTCACGCCACAGCAATTCGTCGTCGATGATGAGACGCGAGTGCAGGCTCTTGAACTCGTCCCATGCGCGGCCCACGAGATCCAGCTCGCTCTCGTAGCGCTCGCGGATGTTCGCGATCTCCTTCTCGGCAGCCGTCTTCAGCTTGCGAGCATCGGCGCCCTCAGCCTCGCTGCGGCCGGCCTCATCTTCGAGATCCTTGTAACGGCGATCGATCGCGAGCTCGAGTTCCTTCTTGATGGCCTCGATTTCCTCGCGGTACTCGGCCTCCAGGTTCGGCAGCTCTTCGTGACGCTTATCCTCGTCGACCCAGGTGACCAGGTTCGCTGCGAAGTAGATGACCTTCTCCAGCTGCTTGGCCTTCAGCTCTTCCTTGGGCTCCAGACCAGCCAGCAGATACGCCAACCACGAACGGGTGCCGCGGAGGTACCAAATGTGCACGACCGGCGCGCTGAGCTCGATGTGGCCCATGCGCTCGCGACGCACCTTCGAGCGCGTCACCTCCACACCACAGCGCTCGCACACGATGCCCTTGAAGCGCACCCGCTTGTACTTGCCGCAGTAGCACTCCCAGTCGCGGGTGGGCCCGAAGATCTTCTCGCAGAACAGACCGTCCTTCTCAGGACGCAGTGTGCGGTAGTTGATCGTCTCGGGCTTCTTCACTTCACCGTGGGACCACAGCCGGATCTGGTCGGCCGTGGCCAACCCGATCTTCAGCTGGTCGAACATATTCACATCGAGCATCTCGTTGCCTCTTCTTCGTTCGCTTCGTCGTCAGTCGTTCAGTACGGGGCTCAGTAGCCGCTGGTGCGGGAAGCCCGACGGGCCTCGCGCTCGCGGTCGTCCTCGTCGGTGCCGCGCTCGTTGCGGCTGATGTCGATGCCCAGCTCCTCGGCGGTGCGGAACACGTCTTCGTCCATCTCGCGCATCTCGATCTCCGAGCCATCGCTGGCCAGGACCTCGACGTTCAAGCACAGAGCCTGCATTTCCTTCATGAGCACCTTGAAGCTCTCGGGAATGCCCGGCTCCGGGATGTTCTCGCCCTTCACGATGGCCTCGTAGACCTTCACGCGGCCGAGCACGTCGTCGGACTTGATGGTGAGCAGCTCCTGCAGGCAGTACGCCGCGCCATAGGCCTCGAGGGCCCACACTTCCATCTCACCGAAGCGCTGGCCACCGAACTGAGCCTTACCACCGAGCGGCTGCTGGGTGATCATGCTGTACGGGCCGGTGGAGCGAGCGTGGATCTTGTCGTCCACGAGGTGCGCCAGCTTCAGGATGTACATGTAGCCCACGGTGACCGGGTTGTCGTACGGCAGGCCGGTTCGGCCGTTGTACAGCGTGGTCTTGCCGTCGAGCTGAATGAGCCGGTCGCCGTTCGCGCTCTCGGGGTTCAGGTTGGCGAAGATGCTCTGAATGGTCGGGTGCTTGCCGGCCGCCTGCTCTTCGTCCCAGTGAGCGCCATCGAACACCGGGGTGGCAACGAAGGTGCTGGGCTTGGTGGTGGGACGGGTCTTGGTCTCCGTGCCGCTGATGGGGGCGTCACCGACCGCAACCTTGTTCTTCACGTCGTTCCAGCCCCAACGAGCCGCGTAGCCGAGGTGCGCTTCGAGCACCTGACCCACGTTCATACGGCTCGGCACGCCGAGCGGGTTGAGGATGATGTCGACGGGACTGCCGTCGGCCATGAAGGGCATGTCCTCGATCGGGAGGATCTTGGAGATGACGCCCTTGTTGCCGTGACGACCGGCGAGCTTGTCGCCGACGCTGATCTTGCGCTTCTGCGCCACGTAGACACGCACGAGCTGGTTCACGCCCGGGGGCAGCTCGTGGCCGTCTTCGCGGGTGAAGACCTTCACGTCGATGACCTTGCCGCTCTCGCCGTGGGGCACCTTCAGCGAGGTGTCGCGCACTTCGCGGGCCTTCTCACCGAAGATGGCGCGCAGCAGGCGCTCTTCGGGGGTGAGCTCGGTCTCGCCCTTCGGGGTGACCTTGCCCACCAGCACGTCGCCGGGGCCCACCTCGGCGCCGACGCGGATGATCCCACGGTCGTCGAGGTCGCGCAGGATGTCGTCGGAGAGGTTCGGGATGTCGCGAGAGATCTCTTCCGGTCCGAGCTTGGTGTCGCGAGCGTCCACTTCGTGCTCGTGGATGTGGATCGACGTGAGCACGTCGTCCTTCACCAGGCGCTCGCTGAGGATGATGGCGTCCTCGAAGTTGTAGCCCTCCCACGGCATCAGTGCCACGAGCAGGTTCTTGCCGAGCGCCAACTCGCCATGATCGGTACTGGGACCGTCGGCCAGGATGGTGCCCTTGACGACCTTGTCGCCCTCGTGCACGCGAGCACGGTGGTTGATGCAGGTGTCTTGGTTCGAACGGCGGAACTTGCTGAGCGGGTAGACCCGCTTGCCGCCCTCCTTGTACTGCACCACGATGCTGGCGCCGCTGACCTCGATGACCTCGCCGTCGCCGGTGGCCTGGATGAGGTCGGCTGCGTCGCGAGCCGCACGGTCTTCGATACCGGTACCGATGTACGGCGCTTCGGCGCGCACCAACGGCACGGCCTGACGCTGCATGTTGGCGCCCATGAGCGCACGGTTGGCGTCGTCGTGTTCGAGGAAGGGAATCAGCGCCGTGGCGACCGAAACGATCTGCTTCGGGCTGACGTCCATCAACTGCACTTCCTCCGGCGGCACCGACGCAATGTCGGTGGTGGCGCCGAAGAAGCTCTCAGCTTCCAGCATCTTGCGGAGGTCTTCGAGGCTGGCTGCCTGCGGGCTACGACGTACGAGCACGCGGGCATCCTTGAAGGTGCCGTCGGCGTTGATCGGCGTGTTGGCCTGAGCAACGACGTAGTTCTCTTCCTCGTCGGCGGCCATGTAGCGGATCTCGCCGGTGACCTTGCCGTTCTTCACCACGCGGTACGGCGTCTCGATGAAACCGTACGGGTTCACGCGAGCAAAGGTGGAGAGCGCACCGATAAGGCCGATGTTCGGGCCTTCCGGCGTCTCGATGGGGCACATACGGCCGTAGTGGCTGAAGTGCACGTCGCGCACTTCGAAGCCGGCGCGCTCGCGGCTGAGACCACCCGGTCCGAGCGCCGACAGGCGGCGACGGTGGGTAAGGCCCGACAGCGGGTTCACCTGGTCCATGAACTGCGACAACTGCGAGGTGCCGAAGAATTCCTTGATGGCGGCCACGACGGGGCGGATGTTCACCAGGGTGGTGGGCGTGATGGCCTCCACGTCCTGGGTGGTCATGCGCTCACGCACCACGCGCTCCATACGGCTGAGGCCGATGCGCACCTGGTTCTGGATGAGCTCGCCCACGCTGCGGATGCGGCGGTTGGCGAAGTGGTCCTGGTCGTCGAGGCGGTAGCCGGGCTCCTGCTTCACGAGGTGGAGCATGTAGCTGACAGCAGCGAGCACTTCGTTCGGACGCAACACGTGGTCGTCGTCGGGGTCGCTGGAGATGCCGCGCTTGTTCGGATCGTCCATGTCGGCCTTGAAGTACGAGCCGATGTCGCGGGTGCCCTTGCCGAACAGCGCATCGAGCCTGCCGATCTCGTCACCGAGCTTGCGGTCGAGCTTGTAGCGGCCCACGCGGCTGAGGTCGTAGCGACGGTTCTCGAAGAACGCATTGCGGAAGTACGCCTTGGCGGACTCCACAGTGGGCGGCTCGCCCGGGCGAGCACGCTTGTAGATCTCCACCAGCGCTTCGCTCTGGGTGGGCGCCAAGTGGCGCTCCTTCTCCCACTGCCCTTCGAGGAAGTCGAAGTGCTGCACGAAGCGCTCGATGAAACCGGGTGCGTTCTCCTCGTCGTAGCCGAGCGCACGCAGCAGGGTGAAGATGCCCATGCGGCGCTTGCGAGCCACGCGGGTGCCAGCAGTGACGTCCTTACCCGGCTTTTGCTCCACGTCGAATTCGAGCCACTCACCACGGTACGGGTGGATGGTGCCCTTGACGAGCTGGTGCTTGCTGAGGTTACGGAGACGGAAGCGCTCGCCCGGCTCGAAGATGACGCCCGGCGAACGAACGAGCTGCGACACCACGACACGCTCGGTGCCGTTGATGATGAAGGTGCCCTTCTCGGTCATCATGGGGAAGTCGCCCATGAAGACGGTCTGCTCCTTGATCTCACCGGTGTTGCGGTTCATGAACCGGGCGCGCACGAAGATCGGCGCGCTGTAGGTCATGTCTTTTTCCTTGCACTCGTCGACCGTGAACTTCGGCGGCGGGCGCAGGTCTTCGTCGTTGGGGTCGAACTCCAACTCGAGCTGCAGCGCTTCGCTGAAGTCCTTGATCGGCGAGATGTCGCGGAAGGTTTCGGCCAGGCCCTCAGCGAGGAACCAGTCGAAGCTCTCTCGCTGCACAGCGATCAGGTCGGGAAGCTCCAACGGCTCCGTCAAGTTGGCGAACGAATACCGTTCGCGGGACACGGAACGAGAGGCCATCGGTTACTCCTCAGTCTCAGTCGGCATAGGGGCGCGAAGGGTCACCGGTACATAGGAGTAGCGGGACACATGACGCACGGCAACGGACGAGCCTATCCGGGAGTAACGCGGTCGTCAACCGCCCAAGCCATGCTTGGCGGTGAAATCCGTTGGGCGAAACGGTAAGCCCGTCCGGCCGCCGATGTCAAGCACCCTCAGCAACGCGAAACGGCCCGGGGCGAACCCCGGGCCGTTCCTGCAGATGGTGGTCATGCGGCCTGGGCCGCAACGATCACTTGATTTCGACGCTGGCGCCGGCCTCGACGAGCTTGGCCTTGGCTGCCTCGGCGGCATCCTTGGTGGCCTTCTCCAGGACGGGCTTGGGGGCGCCGTCCACGAGATCCTTGGCTTCCTTGAGGCCCAGGTTGGTGAGCTCGCGCACGACCTTGATGACCTGGATCTTCTGAGCGCCGGCCTCGGTGAGGACGACGTCGAACTCGTCCTTCTCCTCTTCGGCGGGAGCAGCAGCGGCGCCGCCACCCGCAGCGGCCACGGCCACCGGAGCTGCAGCGGTCACGCCGAACTTCTCCTCGAACGCCGTCAGCAGCTCGCTGAGCTGGATGACGGTGAGGTTGCTGATTTCGTCGAGAATGGTTTCGATCGACATTGGGACACTTCCTTTACATGAAAACGTTGATGAGTTGAATTACGGGGCGAAGACGGCTCAGGCCGCTTCCTTCTGTTCGATGAGGGCCTTGAGGCCGTAGGCGAAGTTGCGCGGGAGCGCCTGCAGCAAGCCGGCGGTCTTCACCAGCGGGGCCTGCAGGGCACCAGCGAACATCGCAAGCAGCGTCTCGCGGCTCGGCAGGTCGGCAAGGGCTTCGACGTCCTTGGCGGACAGCACGGTGGTGCCCATCGCGCCGCCCTTGATGATGAGGAACGGGTTTGCCTTGGCGGCATCGCGAAGAGCCTTGGCCGTTGCGGCAATGTCGCCACTGGCGAACGTCATGCCCGACGGACCCACCAGGATGTCGGCGAGGCTGTCGAGCCCGGCGTTCTGCGCGGCGAAACGAGCCAATGTGTTCTTGTACACCTTGTACTCGCCACCGGCTGGCTTCAGCTGCCGACGGAGGTTGGCCAATTGGCCGACGCTCATACCGCGGTACTCGGTGATGAACACTGCCTCAGCCGAATTCAGCTTGGCCGTGATCTCCTCGACCACCGCGACCTTCTCTGCACGGGGGTTCTCTGTAGTCATATACACCTCCTTTCGCTACGACTCGGGGTGCTCGCAAAAGCGAACACCGCGAGGAGCGAAAGGACGGAACGAACCGTTCGATCGATCCGGCGCAGGTTCACCTCGGCTGGTGGAACGAATCCATTGTCGTCACCCGTGGAAACGGGATCGGGCCAGCGGTCTACGGCGAGCGACCGGTTTGATTGACATGAAAAGGCTAACGGGGTGGTGCCCCGTCGCCAACGCCAGCAGGGATCAGACCTCGGGGCGCAGGCGGTTGGTGTCCACCTTCACGCCGGGGCCCATGGTGCTGCTGAGCGAGATCTTCTTGAGGTAGCGCCCCTTGGCCGAGGCCGGCTTGGCACGCTGGAGTTCGTCGAGCACGGCACGGAAGTTGAGTTCGAGCGCCTCGGGGGTGAAGCTCACCTTGCCGAGCTGCACGTGCACGTTGCCGTAGCGGTCGGTGCGGTACTCAACCTTGCCGCCCTTGAACTCGCTGACCGCACGGCCGACGTCGTTGGTGACGGTGCCGGTCTTGGGGTTCGGCATCAGACCACGCGGGCCGAGGGTACGACCGAGGCGACCCACGAGCGGCATCATGTCGGGGGTGGCGATGGCAATGTCGAAGTTGAAGATGCCCTTTTCGATCTCGGCAGCGAGATCGTCGGCACCCACCAGATCGGCGCCCGCATCGCGGGCTTCCTGGGCGGCCTCGCCGGCGGCGAACACGGCGACGCGAACGTCCTTGCCGGTACCGCTGGGCAGGCCCACGGTGCCACGCACCATCTGGTCGGCCTTACGGGGGTCGACGCCGAGGCGAACAGCCACTTCGACGGTCTCGTCGAACTTGGCCGGGGCCAGCGACTTCACCAGCGCCAGTGCCTCGGTGGGCGTGAACAGTTGTTCACGGTCGTACTTCTTGATCGCATCAGCGAACTTCTTGCCGGACATGAGTGTCTCCCTCAGGGTGAACGCCGCCGGGCGAGGTAATCCCGGTCGAGCGGTTGGTGGTGGAATTGCCGATTCGTTCGAACGAACGATCAGGCGGTGACGGTGAGGCCCATGGAGCGGGCCGTACCGCGAATCTGCTGCTTGGCAGCCTCGAGGTCGTAGGCGTTGAGGTCGGGCATCTTGATCTTCGCGACCTCTTCGATGTCGGCCTCGGTGACCGAGCCAGCGGTCTGCTTGCCGGGGTTCGAGGAACCCTTGGCGACCTTTGCCTTCTCACGCAGCAGCACGGGTGCCGGCGGCGTCTTGAGGACGAACGTGAACGTGCGGTCCTCGAAGATGGTGATCTCGACCGGGATGATGGTGCCGGCCTGAGCTTCGGTGGCAGCGTTGTACTGCTTCACGAAGTCCATGATGCCGACGCCGTGCGGTCCGAGAGCGGTACCCACCGGCGGCGCCGGGGTGGCCTTGCCTGCCGGAATCTGGATCTTGACGATCGCAGCGACCTTCTTCTTTGCCATGACTGACTACTTCCTTCTCGTTGCCCTGTGGTGCTCAGCGGTGACTGAGGGGCTTACAGCTTGCTGACCTGGCTGAAGTCCATCTCCACGAGGGTCTCGCGACCGAAGATGTTCACCAGCACCTTGAGCTTCATGTGATCCGCATTGATCTCGGCGACCGTGCCGGCGAAGTCCGCGAACGGACCTTCCTTCACGCGCACGCTCTCGCCCACCTCGTACTCGAGCTTGGGCTTCTTGCGGGTGGGCATGCCACCCGTGCCGTCGCCCTTGGCGGCGAGGAACGTCTGCACCTCGCGACGGGACAACGGCGTGGGCTTTTGACCCTGCTTGCTCTGCCCCACGAACCCGGTGACGCCGGGGGTGTTGCGGATGCAGTACCAGCTGTCGTCGTCCATCTGACAACGGACCAGCAGGTAGCCGGGGAAGACCTTCTTCTGCACGGTTTGCTTGCGACCGTTCTTGAACTCGTCGACTTCCTCCATGGGGATGACGATCTCGTAGATCTTCTCCTCCATGTTCATCGACTGGATACGAGCAGTGAGGTTCGCAGTGACCTTCTTCTCGTAACCCGACTGGGTGTGCACCACGTACCACTGGCCCGGACGGGTCCAGGGGTCATCGAAGGGCTCCACCTCTTCCTCAACCGCCTCAGCGGCATCGGCGTCGGCATCAGCGGACAGGTCGAAACTGGCGTCGATGAGGTCGTCGGCCACGGGGGCCTCGGTGGTCTCGTCGATTTCGGGGGTGAGGTCGTTACTCATGATCAGTCGTACAACCATCCGGAGAGCACACCGAACAACGAGTCGAGACCGAACACGTAGGCCGTGTAGAGCACGACCGTGACGAGCACGATGATCGAGAAGCGACGGACCTCGGGCGCCTTGGGCCAGGCCACCTTGCGCATCTCATCGCGAACCTCGCGGAGGTACTGGACAATGCCGACCCGTTCCTTCTTCGCAGGGCGAGGCGCTGGGGCGCGCGTGGGCTGACCCTGATCGTTCAGGGCTCCCTGGCGCTTCAGCTGACGCTTCTGCTCTCGGTTCAGATCATCCAGTGACATCGGTTCACTCGGTTCTTCACCCCTGTGGGGTGGGTGCGGATTGTATGGGCAGGGCAGGAGGGACTCGAACCCCCGACCGTCGGTTTTGGAGACCGATGCTCTACCAGCTGAGCTACTGCCCTCTGGGGGCGACCGGTAACGCTACCAGCCACCCCTCGAGGTGTGACCCCGGGGTCCGGGGGTCAGCGGGTCTCCTTGTGCACAGTGTGCTTGCGGTCGTGGTTGCAGTACTTCTTCATCTCGAGCCGTTCGCGATCGTTGATCTTGGACTTCATCGTGATGTAGTTGCGGTGCTTGCACTCGGTGCACTCGAGGGTGATCTTCACCCGCTTGTCGTTGCGTGCCATGGCGTCTTACCTCACTTCGTGATCTTGGTGACGCGGCCGGCGCCCACGGTACGGCCACCCTCACGGATGGCGAAACGCAGACCCTCGTCCATCGCGACTGCCTTACCCAAC
>CAIXIJ010000077.1 GCA_903919455.1 uncultured Acidimicrobiaceae bacterium
CCAGGAAGTTCAGGCGTCGATCGTTTCGCGAGCCTCGGCATCGACGAACTGATGCTCGGTGTCGTCGCCGAAGGACGGCGGCATTGCCGCTGCCTGTTCCGCAGCCAACCGCGCCCGGCGGGAAGTGAGCCAACGCATGACGATGAGCCCGATATCGAGAATGAGCACCACGAGGAGCACCACCAACAACCACGGCGTATCTCGACGGTTCACCAAGGTGGTGACGATGGGGCCGGCGCCCGATGCCGAGACGCGCCACACGAAGGTGCCGAGCGAGGGTGCAGGTACGCGCACGCGCACCACCTGGCTGGAGGTCTGACCACCGCTGAGCACGCCGGGGTTCTTGAGGTCGAAGGTGGTGGAGATGTCGAACTCGTCGCGTCCCACCGAGCCTTCCATCGACACTCGGCGCAGAACGTCTTTCGTGAGGTTGTGCACGCTGACGGTGACGTCGAAGTCGGAGCCGCCGCCGAGGCCGCTGCGCAGCCAACCGGCAAGACCGTTCGACACGGGCACCGGCCGAACGATCACTTCCAGGAGCGGATCGTCGGGACGTGGAGCGGCGACCGCTTCCTCCGGATGCCCGGTGACCTTGAACGACACAACGCTCACCACATCGCTGGTGGGAGTGGAGACCCGTACCACGCAGGGGCACGGCGCGGGCGGCTCGGTGACCACCATTTCGGTCCAAGTGAGCTCGCCATCGGGCAGCAACTCGAAACCCTTGCTCCCCACCATGTCGCAATCTCGAGAGCCTCGTCGGGCTTCGTTACCGCAGATCGACACCGTCACGTAGCTGGCATCGAACCCTTCGGCCGACACGCGCACACGCTCGCCAGGCGCAGCCTCAGGGCGGCTGACCAGTACCGTCGGCCCCTGGCCTACCGGCGGAGCCGAGGCGGGGTGGGCCAATGCTGCGCCACCACCGAGTACCAACGAGGCGACGACGGCGACGAACGCCGAGGTCATGGTGCGGACGTTCACTGGTGCTGCAACTCCCGTGACGCAGCCGGCGGCTGAGGGGTGGGACGCGAGGTGCCTGCGGCGCGGCGACGGCGAGCCCGAAGGGCCAGCAACACGAGCAGCAGTACGAGTGCCAACAGCAGCAGCGTGACCGGGGGTGCGAACTGGGTGGTGCTGGCGGTGCTCGTGGGCGCCGAGTCGATGCCCTCACCTTCCGGCTTGATGGACACCTTGGTGCTGTTCACGAACAACGCAGGAACGTCGGCGACCTCCACGGTGAGGTCGGCGTGCTCGCCCGGAAGCAACTCAGAGATCTTGGGCATCTTGATGGTCTTGGACAGCGCTCCTAAGGGACCGCCCACTTCCACCAGTGGAACACCGCTGAGCCGCACGTTGCCGCGGTTCTCCACACGGAACCGCACCGTGGTAGAGCCACCGAACGAGTTCAGCGAGTGGTGGTAGTCAGACTCGAGATTGGTGATGCCGAACTCGGTACGAAGGTCGCCCGCGACTCGCACGAACAGGCGTGTACCGGTTCGACGATCGACGGTGAGCGCAGTGCCCGGGTCTTGGGTGTTACCCAGCGTGGCGCTCGATGCAAGGACGGCGCCCACATGGTCGCCCGGGGCCGCATCGCGGGGCACGGTGATGGAGAACGGAATGGTGGTCTGCATGCCCGGCGGCACGCTGATGGCTTCCTGGTCGAGATTGAGCCAGGTGCCCACGTCGACGGGTTCCTTGTCGCCTGCCAGCAGGGCGAAGGTGCCGTCGTCGTTGTTGAACGCGTCGGTGGCGTACACCCTGAACACGAGGGGCGTATTGCCGAGGTTGTACACGGTGACCGCATCGGAGACCGTGTCGCCAGGAGCGATGGTGTACGAGAGGTTCGGGCGGTTGCCCACTTCCTCCGCGCTGCTTGCCGGCGCCAGGGTCCAGCTCTCCACAGCCTCGGCCTGGGTGGGGTCGATGACGACCGCGTTCGCATCGATCGGCGTGGTAACGGGAGCTGCCGGGTCGATGGAACTCGGCGGCGTGGAAGCGGATGCCCCATCGACCGGAACGAGCGCGATGAGCGCTGCAGTGAAGAGCGCTGGGGCCAAGCGGAGGCGGGGGCGGCGAATCATGGAGGAAAGCGTACTTTCAGGTTCGAAGAAGATGTTCCGGAAAACCGACGGTGGTGTGGAGCAGCCGAGGCCACCCCACACCACCAATCAGTACATGTCAGTAGGTGCGCAGAGCGCCGATCACAGCACCGAGATGGTGAGGGTCGCCGTGTACACGCCGTTGTCCTTCGTCACCGGGATGAGGAGACGAACGCGGGCGTCGAAAGCGGCGATGCCGAGACCGACGTTGGCCGCTGCCGAGCCGAGGACCTTCGGAGCAGCCTTGAG
>CAIXIJ010000078.1 GCA_903919455.1 uncultured Acidimicrobiaceae bacterium
GTACGGCCAGGTCTTGTGCAGGAATCGTGCAGGTCGCGATCGCCTCGACGAAGCATGGGCACCGAAGGAACGCCCGTGACATCGCCGCCGCAGGTAGCTACACTCAACTCATGAAGGTAGCCACATCGACACGGATCGAGGTCGGGGTTCGCGACCTCAAGAACAACCTCAGTCGCTACCTCGATCAGGTCGAGGCAGGCGTCGAGGTCGTCGTGACCGACCGCGGTCGGCCCATCGCCAGACTCAACGGCATCGCCGATGAGCCGACGGACAAACTCGCAGCGTTGATCGAAGCCGGTCTGGTTCGACCTCCGACCTCGAAGGTGCGCCAACGTCCGGTGCCACTCCATGCATCTGGATCCGTCAGCGAATTGGTGGCCGAGCAACGCCAGTGATCACCTACGTCGACACGTCCACGCTCATCAAGTTGCTCATCGACGAGCTCGGCACAGCGGAGGCCGCGGCGATCTGGGACGAGGCGGACACGCTCGTCACCGTCAGGGTCGCTCACGTCGAGGCCCGCGCCGCGCTCGCTGCGGCCCGGCGACAACGTCGCATCACCGCCACGGTGTTTCGCAGTACAATCGCAGGCCTGGAGGTGTTGTGGTCGCAGTTGTCCGTGGTCGAGGTCGACGAGGATCTGATGCGACTGGCCGGCGATCTGGCCGAGGCACACGGCTTGCGCGGCTACGACGCCGTGCATCTCGCTGCGGCGCACCTCGTGGGTGCCGGAGTGTTCAGCAGCGCCGATCGCCGCCTGTGCGAAGCAGCGAGCACATCAGGCTTCCACGTCGCCAATCCGATCGATACCGCGTCACCCCAGATCGACACGGGGTCAGCAGTCGAGATGAGCGATGATCCGAGGCCGACCAGCACGAAGGACTCGGGCGTGCACGGCATCCCCGTGCCAGCCACATCACAGCGGATCGATGACGCAGGTGATGGCTATCGGGTGAGCGGGTACACGATTCAGGAGCTCACGGCCGCATACAAGGACTGGATGTCCACCGACGGCTGGATCTTCGACGCGGAGTACAGCCACGTCGACCCCTACCTGTCCGAAGAGCGACCGCACATCGGTTACATCACCCAGGCGATCTACGTGAAGCCGACCACCCCACCGACCACGATTGCCCTGACCATCGGCAACTTCGATGGCAAGCCCGGCAACAAGCGAGACCTCAGGGTGTACGTGACGCACACACCCGACGACGAGCTCCCTCGCCGCTCCATGCAACTCAGCTGGGCTGACGACACCACCTGACCCATCAGGAGACAGGCCGGGTCACTCGTTCACCCGGAGCGAACAGTGCGCCCACTTGCCCAGATCGCTCGCCCGGCCGTCGGCGCCAGAAGTCGTGCTATCGGGGGGCGATCTCGGGGGCCGCGATGTTCTGCGGCACGCCGAAGTCGGTGTACGACTGCACCACGTCGAGGCCGGGATCGCCGTCCTGGCGGACCACGTGCAGGTCGACTCGATCGACGAACCCATCCGCCACCGTGACGCGAACGTCGGCGGACACCACGGTGACGTTGAGGTCGACGAGCATGAGCTGGTCGACAAGCGACGCCGAATTCACCGTTCCGCAGAATGCATTCGCGTCGTCCGCACAGGCCTGGAGTCCGGCCAATGCGCTGAGTGCCGCGTTCTGCTCGTCCAGGATGCGCGAGGCATCGAAGGTGTCGGTCGGCGGCATGATCACGCGCCACACACCACCGCCTTCGGCGCCGAACGTGGTGCCATCGATGTGGAGCACCTCGAAGTCCTCGAGCATCGGGAGGGCCGGTGCATCAGCACTGACCATGTAGTCGCCGTGGTCGAACTGCACGCTGAGCGCAGACGGGGTATTGGATTCGAGGTCGGTCAACGTCATCGAGATTCGGCCGCTCGACGCCTCGGTGGTCGCATCGATCGCGGCGGTCAAGGCTGCGGACGCCGTCGAGGGATCATTGATGGAAACGGCGACGAATGCCACCGTCGCGGCGGCCACCGATGCCGCACCGATCCACACGAAGCGAACGCGCCGACCAGGACGCACACCGGCAAGACCGGCGACAGGCGAGTCATCGCCCAAGATGAAATCACGCATCGCCACCGCGTTCCGGTCAGTCGACTCCGGGACGGTGACGGCGTGGATGGGATCGATCTGGCGGATCCGGTCGATGAGATCGGTGGTCATGTCAGTCACCTCGAACTAGATGGGCGGGTTGGGAGGTTGCACGAAAGGATTCGTCGGCACCGGGCAGGCCGGTCTCGGGGGTGAGGAGATGCTCCAGTCGGCGGCGGGCACGATGCAGTCGAATGGCGACGGCGTTGGCGCTGCACCCGAGAACCGTTGCGATCTCGTCGCGTGTGAGTTCTTCCCACGCGATCAGACGCAGCAACTCACGATCATCTGCGCTGAGTCGCGCCATCGCGTCGGCGAGCCCGCGGTTGCTGCCGATCGCGCCAACTAGTTCGTCGGCAGGGGGTGCGACGCTGCGGTCGGCACCTGCCACGTCCTGTAACCGAGAGCGGCGGCCGATCCAGCGAAGCGCGTGACCGCCCACGTGGTAGGCGGTGCGCAGTAGCCACGCCCGCGTCAGCGGTTCGGCGGGGATCGCCTCGAGACGCCGCCACGCAACGGTGAAGACCTCGGCGACGGTGTCGTCGACGTCGGCGGCCGGGAGGCGGCGACGACAGTAGGACCACACCGATGGGTAGTGAGCGTCGAACATCTCCCTGAATCGGGAGCTCGCGTCGACCTGCTCGCTCGTCATACCCAGTAGTTCCCGCTCCGGTCATCTCATTTCACATCGGACCGTACCGCGCGACTCGCGACGGGCGATGAAGCGCCGCAGCCGCGCCATCGTTCATTCCGACCGGCGCGTTGCAACGGCGGTCGGGCGGCGGCATCCAGGCCGTCCGATTTCCGCTACAGCGAAGAAGTCTGTGCAGGAATCGTGCAGCCGGCAGCGGGATCGACCGCCCACCATCGGGCGGTCGATGCCCTGACCTGGTTCTTCGCTGTGCCCGGGGTGGGATTCGAACCCACACGTCCTTTCGAACAAGGAGGTTTAAGACTTCACTCCCCCGTCCGGCTGGTCCGGCAGAGTCCGTCTGACCTGCTCACGTCCACAGCCGTTGTCCACCCGTGTCCGTCTGATCCGCCCAGGTCCGACAGGTACGGCCAGGTCTTGTGCAGGAATCGTGCAGGATTTCGCGTTGCGTTGTCCTACCACCTGTCCTACCATCTCGTCGTGGCTCAACGACAGAAGCGATCTATCTCACTTCCCTCTGACCTGGCCGACGCGATCGACGTCGCGGCCACCGCAGAGGGTACGACGGTCAGCGCGTGGATCGCCGAGACTGCCGCCCATCGCCTCCGCCTCGATGCCGGCCGTCAGGGCGTTGCCGAGTGGGAACGCCAACACGGCACACTCACCCCTGACGAGATCGCCGACGGACTCGCCCGCGCTCGAGCGATGCTGCGCCGTCAGCCGACACGCAAGAGTGCCTGAATGAACGGCGTGACCTACGACACCGGCGCACTGATCGCCGCCGACCGCAACGATCGACGAATGTGGGCGTTGCACGCCGGCTTCCTCGCGCTCGA
>CAIXIJ010000079.1 GCA_903919455.1 uncultured Acidimicrobiaceae bacterium
CAACTTGGTCAAGCGTGTGAAGCGCACCGCGTTCGGATTCCGCCGCTTCGAGCACTACCGCATCCGCGCGCTGCTCTACGCCGGCAAGCCCAACTGGTCACTCCTCAACACCCTCACCCCACCGTGAAATCCGAAGAGCCTCTTTACAAGGTGTACGGTGCGCGCGTGGCCAGGCGATGGCCATGAACGTCGCAGCCCATAAGAGAGGGGTTCCATGGACCTCAGCAAGTTCAAAACGTCCGACTGGTTGAAGGTGGGCGGCGCGATCGCCTTCTTCATCTTCGGCTTCTTCAGCTGGGTCACCGTCGATGGCCTCGGCACCATCGGTCTCAGCAGCGGTGGCGGCAACGTGTTCGACTTCTTCTGGACCGGCACACTGCCCTGGATCTTGATCATGGCCACCGGTGTGGTGACGGTGCTGCTGGTGCTGGAGATCCTGAAACCCGGCAACCTTCCGCTGCCGCTGATCATGCTGGCAGCCAGCGCGCTGGCAGCCCTCCTGCTGGTCATACGGCTCATCTTCAACCCGCTCGAGGGCAAAGACATCCTCGAAGCTGCGGGCTTCAATGTGGGCCGAGGCTTCGGAATGATCGCCTGTGCGGTCGCCGGTGTCGTGGTGCTCGCCGGCGCGTTCCTGGGCTTCAAGGAGTCGGGTGGCGACATCCACGATCTGAAGGACGTCGACAAGCTGAAGAGCCAGTTCGGCATGACGGCCAAGACCGACAGCGGCACCACGCCCCCGCCACCCCCGCCGCCCAGCCCGGGCGGCACACCGCCGCCGCCTGCACTCTGAACTGCGACACAACTCACACCCGTCGCTCACCGCACCGCGGCTAGCTTCGTCGTGTGTCCGAACCACTGATCCGCGCCCACCATCTGGTCAAGAAGTTTGGCGACTTCACCGCGGTCGACGGCATCGATGTTGAAGTGCAGCCCGGCGAGGCATTCGGTTTTCTCGGCCCCAACGGCGCTGGTAAGAGCAGCACGATGCGCATGATCTCGTGCGTCTCGAAACCCACCGATGGCACGCTGCGGATCTTCGGTCTCGACCCCGTGACGGATGGGCCGAAGATCCGAGCGCGCATCGGCGTGGTGCCGCAACTCGACACGCTCGACACCGAGCTCAGCGTGCAGGAGAACCTCTGGATCTACGGGCGCTTCTTCGATCTCTCCCGAGCCGAATGCCGGCGGCGCACCACGGAACTGCTGGACTTCGCGCAGCTCACCGAGCGCGCCGAGAGCGTGGTCGACGACCTCAGTGGCGGCATGAAGCGCCGCCTGTCCATCGCCCGTTCGCTCATCAATGAGCCATCGCTCCTGCTGCTCGATGAACCCACCACCGGCCTCGACCCGCAGGCCCGCCACGTGCTGTGGGACCGGTTGTACCGGCTGAAGCAGCAAGGCGTCACGCTGGTGCTCACCACCCACTACATGGACGAAGCCGAGCAACTCTGCGACCGTCTGGTGGTGATGGACCAGGGCCGCATCGTGGCCGAGGGTTCGCCTCGCAGCCTCATCGAGCAGTACGCCACCCGCGAGGTGCTGGAGTTGAGGTTCGCTGCTGGCACCAACGACCAGTTCGCCGACCAACTGCACGGCCTCGGGTCGCGCCAGGAGGCGCTCCCCGATCGTGTGCTGGTGTACGCCGACGACGGTGAGGCAGCGCTGCAGGAGGTGCACCAGCGCGGCATGCGACCCGAGAGTGCGCTGGTGCGGCGCGCCAGCCTTGAAGACGTCTTCCTGTTGCTCACCGGCCGAACCCTGGCCGACTGACCATGGCCGCTCTTGCAACCCCCGGAGCCTTCCGCGTCACCGGCTGGTATCTCACCGCGTTCCGTCGCCTCTGGAAGATGAACCTGCTCTCCAGTTTCGTGCAGCCGATGCTGTATCTGCTGGGCCTCGGCGTGGGTGTGGGCTCGCTGGTGGACCGCAACACGGGCTCCACCTCCACACTTGGCGGGGTCTCGTACGTGGCCTACGTGGTGCCGGGTCTGCTGGTCACCACGGCCATGTCGCTGGGGGCGATGGAGAGCATGTGGCCCATCATGGGCAACCTGAAGTGGCAGCGCGGCTACCACGGCATCGCCGTCACCCCGCTGGAGGCCCGCGACATCGTGCTGGGCCACGCCACCTGGATCGCCTTCCGCAGCGCGGTGGCCGGCGCTGCCGTGGCCATTGCCCTCGCCCTGTTCCCCGACACACGGTCGTGGGGACTCATCCCCGCAGTCGCAGTAGCAGCACTGGTTGGCGTGGCGTTCGCCACGCCCATCATGGCCATCTCGGTGAACTCCGAGTACGACGGCGCCTTCGCCGGTATTCAGCGCTTCTACATCATCCCGCTGTTCCTGTTCGGTGGCGCGTTCTACCCCCTCAGCCAACTGCCCACGGTGGTGCAGTGGATGGCCAAGATCCCGCCCCTGTGGCATGGCGTGGTGGTGGCTCGTGGTTTCACCACGGGCCATGTGGCGTGGTGGGCCACGCTGGGCCACCTCACCTACGTGTCGATCTGGATCGCGGCGGGCGCCATCGTGGCTACCCGTCGCCTGCGCCGAAAGCTCTACCCATGAGCGCCGGGGTGTTGCGCATCTTCCCGCCCGAGATGGTGGTGCGGCGACCACACCGCATGATCGAGCGTCACATCGCCGTGTACCGCCGCCAGTGGCTCATCGTCGTCAGCGGGTTCTTCGAGCCACTCTTCTACCTGCTGTCCATGCGCGCCGGTCTCGGTTCGCTCGTGGGTGCGGTGTCGGTGGGCGGCAAGCAGGTTCCCTACGACGCATTCGTGGCACCGGCGCTGATGGCGGCGAGCGCCATGAACGGCGCCATCTTCGACTCCACCGGCAACGTGCTGCACCGGTTGAAGTACGCCCGCATCTACGACGCAGCGTTGGCCACGCCGATGGGTCCGGCCGACGTGGCGATGGGAGAGATTGGCTGGGCGCTCATCCGCGGACAGATCTACGCCATCGGGTTCCTCGTAGTGATGGCGGCGCTGGGCCTCACCAACTCGTGGTGGTGCCTGATGGCCCTGCCCATCTGTGCGCTCATCGGCCTGTGCTTCGCGAGCATCGGCTTCGCAGGCACCACGTTCATGCGCGGCTGGAGCGACATGGACATCGTGAACACCTTGATGATGCCGCTGTTCCTGTTCTCCGCCACGTTCTTCCCCATCGCCGCCTACGGCTCGTGGGCATGGGTTGTGCAGATCTCGCCGCTGTACCACGGCGTCGCGTTGGTGCGGGCCGCCAACGAAGGCGTGTGGAGCGCAGGCCTCCTGGGCCACACGCTGTTCCTCGTGGTTTTGTCGGTGGCGGCACTGGTGTTGGCCGCACGTCGGGTCGACACACTGCTGCGCAAATGAGCGCGAACAGCTAGCGGTTCACCGCCCCGCTGTGGAAGTGGACGTCGTCGACGCGAGTCAGCCCCTACGGGCCAACGTGACCAACTGGGTGGTGTAGGCGTCGGTGGGTCGCTCGATGACAGCATCCGCATCGCCAAGTTCCACCAGTCGGCCATGGCGTAGCACCGCAATGCGATCGGCAATGGAACTCACCACGGCGATGTCGTGCGACACGAACACCATCGTGGTGCCCATCTCGCGATGGATCTGCAGGAGCGTCGCCAGCACCTCGGCCTGCACCGTCACGTCGAGCGCCGACGTCACCTCGTCGAGCAGCAACAACTCGGGTCGCTGCGCCAATGCCCGGGCAATGGCCACTCGCTGCTTTTCGCCGCCCGACAGTTGCCCGGGGCGACGCTCCAGAAATGCTGCGCCGAGACCAACCGTCTGTAGCAGTCGCACCAGTTCGGCCTCCGCCACCTTCCGACCAACTCGACCCGGTGCAAGGATGCGTCGCACGGTGTGGGCGGGGTTCAGCGAATCGTCGGGGTTCTGGAACACCATCTGCACGCGGGCAAGCACCTCTGCCGGCCGGTCGCTGGTGCGCGCGCCCAGGTCGATGGTGCCAGCCATGCGTAGCGCGCCAGCGGTGGGTGCCAACAGGCCACACAGGGTCTTCAGGAACGTCGACTTGCCCGAGCCCGACTCACCGATCACGCCCAAAATCTCTCCGCGCCGAATCTGCAACGACATGTCGTTCACCGCCGTGGTGGTGCGCGGAGGAGTGCCGAAGAGCTGCCGACGGGCCGAACTGGAACGCACCACGGTGAGGCGGGTGACCTCCACGAGTGTGTCGGCACTGGAGGCGTCCAACGACCTCGACGAGTGCCGTTGCCCCAGGCGAGGAGCAGCAGCGAGCAGGCGCCGCGTGTACGGATGCTCTGGGCTTCCGGTCACCTGCGCTCGCGGCCCTTCCTCCACGATCTCGCCCGAGTTCATCACCACCACGTGCTCTGCGATGCGGTCGATCACCCCGAGGTCGTGACTCACGCACACCAGCGTGAACCCACGACGGCGATGTTCTTCCTCGATGAGGCTGAGGATGTCGTGCGCCACGCCCACGTCGAGCGCCGACGTGGGTTCGTCGAGCAAGAGCACCTCTGGGTCGCGCGCCAACCCCAGCGCGATGAGCACGCGTTGCTGCTCGCCGCCCGACAGTTCGTGTGGGTAGCGCCCCACCATGGCCGCCCCCGGAAGACCCACCTCCGTGAGCATCGCTGCGGCGCGGTCGTGGAGGTCGTGTGCACCGTCGGCATCAAGTGAGTAGACGTCGCGGAAGTGAGCAGCAATGTCGAGATGCGGCGTCAGCGACAGCGCCACGCCCTGGGGCACCAACGCCACCACGTTGCCCATCAGCGCCCGACGATCGGGCTCGGCAAGTGCAAACACATCGCGCTCGGCCACCTCACAGGTGCCGCCCGCTACGTCCAAGCCTCGGCCGCACGAACCCGTGAGCGCCCGCAACAGCGTGGACTTACCGCAACCCGATTCGCCAACGATGCCCAGCCGCCTACCGGCAGGCACCTCGAGGTGCAGCGACCGCAGCACCAGTCGGTCGGGCTGTGCGATGACACGCACTGAGAAGTCGTGCAGCCGAATCACGGGGTACCGTCCGAGCTCGATCGGTCGACGGTGGAGTTCACGGCCAGCACCAGCGATGCCAGCATCACGATCGGTGCGACCACGGGGAGCGGCGCAATGGTCATGTAGCCACGACCCTCGGCGATCATCAGGCCCCACTCAGGCGTGGGCGGGTTCGCTCCAAGCCCCAGGAACGACAGCGAACTGAACGCCAGCAGGATCCAGGTGAACTGCATCGCCACCTCTGTGAGCACCACTCCACGAATGTTGGGCAACACCTCGCTGATCACCAGTTCGCGACGCGACGCACCTCGTAGGCGCGCCGCCACGATGAAGTCGCGCGTCAGCACATTCAGCGAAGCAGTGCGCACCAGACGAGCAATGGGAGGCGCATACATCAGCGCCAGCGTGGCGATGAGCACACCCGAGTCGCGGCCGATGAAGCTGGCCACCAACAACAACACCAGCAGCGACGGCAACGCCAGCAGCACATCGTTGACGCGCATCAGCACTTCGTCCACCCAACCGCCGGCCAGTGATGCGACCATGCCGATGGCGAAGCCCAGCACAGCGGCCAGCACCACCGACGCCACCGCCAAGCCGATGGACGGCCGACCACCGAAGAGTGTGCGGGCCAACACGTCGCGCCCGAGGTTGTCGGTGCCCAGCCAATGCGCCGCCGAAGGGCCTTGCAGAATGGCGCCACTGTTCTGCTTCGCCACAGGCTGCAACGGCAGCCACGGCGCCACGATCGCCAGCAGCACGTGGCCGAAAACGATCACCGCGCCCACCGACAACCAGGCGCGTCTGCGGCCGGGGGCGGCGAACTTGACGGGTTCGAACGAGGCGCGAGCGAGATCGGTCATGCTCCCAGCCCCGCTCGCACTCGTGGGTCGAGCATGCGCGTCACCGTGTCGCTGATGAACGACGAGAGGATGAACACGGCCAACCCGAACAGTGTGAGCGCCAGGATGAGCGACGTGTCGCGGTCGGAGATGGCATCAACGGCCAGACGGCCGAGCCCCGGATAGTTGAACACCACTTCAACCACGAAGGTGCCGGTGAGCAACCATGCGGCAGTCACGGCCATCACGTTCACGGCGGGCGGCAGTGCTGCGGGCATCACATGGCGTCGCATCACCGTGCGTTCTTGCACACCCCGGTAGCGCGCCGCGTCCACGAAGGGTCGACTCGATGTGGCGACCACGCTGGCCCTCATGGACCGCATGACGTGAGCGAACACGAGCAGCGCCAAGGTGATGGCTGGTAGCCAGACCGACGGCATGATCTCCGCGATCGTGGCGTTGCTGGGCAACACCGTCACACCCGGCAGGATGGGCAGCCAGATCGACAGCACCAGCCACAGGACTGAGGCCGTCACGAACTCGGGCAATGTCATCAGCACCAGTCCGGTGGTGTCGATGGCCCGAGCGCGCTTGGTGCCTCGTCGCCGGGCGCTGTACATGCCCAGCACGACGGCCGTAGGAAAGGCCAACAGTGCTGCCACTCCGGCCAGCAGCAGCGAGTTGCGGAGTCGCGGGGCGATGATCTCGCCGACCGGCGCACTGCGCTTGATGGAGTAGCCGAGGTCGCCATGCAACAGGTCGCCCGCCCAGTCGCCCAGTCGGCTCAGCACAGGCTCGTTCAGCCCGTTCTCTTCGCGGCACTGCGCCAGCTTCTCTGGTGTCGCAGCACGACCCAGCAGCGACGTGCACGCATCACCCGGCAGCGCTTCCACTCCCAGGAACGTGAGCACCGCCATCGCGGCGAACACGCCAATTGCCAACAGCGCGCGGCGCAACACGTGGAGGGCGGTGTTCACCCGACCTCGATCTTCTCCCAGCGAACGGCATCGATGACGATCGGGTCGATGCCCTTCACCTTGGCGCGCATCACCCGCACCAGGGTCTTGTGGTACGGGATGAAGATGGCGGTGTTCTCGAACATGTGCTGTTGGATGGCCTGGTACTTGGCGTTGCGTTGCGTCGCATCGGCGGTGGAACGCGCCTCGTCCAGCATGGCGTCGAGCTCGATGTCCTGCTGACCCGTCGGGTTCCAGGTGGCCGTCGAGCGGAACACCTCGTTCAGCACCTGTGCCGCCGGTCGCTGGCCCCAGCTGTCGACGAATGCAGGTTCCTTCATCCACACGTCATCCCAGTACCCACTGGCATCGGCCATAGTGAGCTTCACCCTGATGCCCGCTGGCTTCACCTGTTCCTGGTAGGCCTGCACGAGGTCGACCATGTGGTCCTCCACGTCGCTGGTGAAGATCTCCACGTCGATGCCATCCGGGAAACCGGCGTCGGCGAGCAGCTTCTTGGCGCCCTCGATGTCTTGCTTGCAGTCGCCGACCCAGCGATACGGGTCGCCCGACCACACCGGCGAGTCGCACGTCGGCACGCCACCATCGGGACCGAGCACGATGTCGGTGAGCGCCTGACGATCAACGGCGATGCGCAGGGCCTTGCGCACCCGCGGGTCGTCGAAGGGCTTCTGGTCCACTCGGAAGTCGATGGCGTTCCAGTCGCCGCTGGGAATGCGCTGCACCGTGAATTGCGCCGGGTCGGCGAACAGCGCCGTGCTCTTGGCGTCGGTGCTCAGCAGCAGGTCTACCTGCCCGCCGGCCAACGCCTGCGTGGCAGAAGTGCTGTCCGCAATGGTGGGTATCTCGATGGACGCCAGCTTCGGCGCACCGAGGAAGTAGTCGGGGTTCGCGGTGAGCTTCGAGGTGCCTTCCGGGTCGAAGGTGGTCATCGTGAACGGACCGGTGCCGATGGGGGCCTTGCCGACGGAGTCCTTGGAACCCTCGGGGGTCATCAGGGCCCGGTAGTCGGCCAGCAGCACCGGCAGATCGGCCTCCCCGGCCGACAGCGTGAGCTTCAGCGTGGTGGCATCGATGGCCTCCGCCTTGGAGATGATGCCCAGCACCGCGCGCACCGGCGAATCGAACTCGGGGTCGATCATGCGGTCGATGGAGTACACCGCGTCAGCCGAATCGAACGTGGAGCCGTCGTGGAACTTCACGCCGTCGCGCAACGTGAGCGTCCATTCGGTGAGGTCCGCGTTGCTCTCCCACTTGGTGGCGAGTTCGGGGATGGGCGTGAAGTCCTTATCGACACCGATGAGCCGGTCGAACACCATGTTGATGGCCGGCCAGAAACGGTTTCCGTCGTAGGGGTCCATGGTGGATGCACTGCCGGTGCCCGCATCGTTGGCAACTCGCAGCACGCCCGACGACGCAGACGAGCTTCCGCCCGCGCACGCTGTGGCGACGGTTACGAGCCCGGCCACCACAACGGCCGAGAACAGTGTGCTTGCACGATGCCGATGCATGAGTTCCTCCCGCGGGTCGCCAGCGACGGTACCGCTCGGACGCGAACGTTAGCTGAACGGACGATCAACTTCGATCGGCCCAACAGACCGATCGCCTAGCTTGAAGCCATGCAGCGCATCAGCGTGGTCTCGTACAACATTCAGTACTCCCTCGGGGCCGACCACCGTTACGACCTCGAGCGTTGCATCGACGCCGTCCGCGATGCCGACATCATCTGCCTGCAGGAAGTGGAGCGGAACTACCGACGCACCGGCATGGCAGATCAGCCGGCACTCATCGAGGCACTGTTGCCCGACCGCTACTGCATGTTCGCCCCGGCCCTCGACGTAGACGCCAGCACTGTGGCACCCGACGGTCGCGTCACGAACCTGCGGCGTCAGTACGGCGAGATGACTATCAGCCGCTGGCCCATCCTTTCGACGCGGTTCATCCATCTCCCGAAGATCGACACCGGCGACGCACCGAACGCCTGGTGCGGTATGCAGGAGAACGTCATCGCCACGCCAGACGGCCCGTTGCGTGTGGTGAACGCGCATCTCACCGACATCACCGAGACGAACCGCATGACCCAGGTGTGGGCCATGGTTCGCCAACTCGCCGAGGCACCCGTGGAGGGCGGCGCATGGAACGGCGTCGAACTCGACCCAGAGGCGCACGAGCACTGGCAGTTTGACGCTCCGGTGCCTCCCATGCCGCACGCCGCACTGGTGATGGGCGACTTCAACGACACACCCGACAGCGCGGTGGTCAATGTGATGCTGCGGGCCGGCTACCGCGACACCTGGTCGCCCGCCACCGCTCGTACCCCGGGCGACGTGACGTTCAAGACCAACCCTGCGCAGGGTACGTACGAGGACATGCGCATCGATTTCGTGTTCGCCAACGATGGCCTAGAGGTGATCGACGCGAACATCGACGTCGACTGCATTGCATCCGACCACCAGCCGGTGTGGACCACGGTGGGGTTGCGCTGAGCGGCAACTACCGAAGTGCCCTCGACAGCCCGACGGCTTCCGTGGTGAACAGCGCCCGGTCGTAGAGCAGCACGCGCCAAAGTTCGCCACCGAAATCTGGCGCCAACAGCAGTTCCGAGCCACCCACTTCACCGAGGTTCTTCGGGAAGAACGCCCACCCTTGCGGCTGTGCGCCGCCGTCGTCGAGGCGCTCATCCACCACCACGCTCACCACCTTCGGGCCGCCGTCGAGCACGAACGTCACGACATGATGGCGACCGTCCCACACGCCGCTCTCTACGGCAATACCGGTGCGGTGACGCAGCAACACGCCGAACCCGTCGGTGACGAACAGCTCCAGTTCGCCGTCGTCGGCCACCGTGATCGACCACCCCTTGGTGATGGTGCTCGAGGTGGGCTCTTCGCCCAACGCCGCGGTGACGTCCGAGAACGCCGACATCAGTGTGCGATGCTCGCCCATCGAGGCCAGCAAGCCGCTGAAGCACACCGACACGCTGACACCGCCACCGGCGCGAAGGTCGGGCAACACCGGCGCCGATGCCGGGGCACCACCCGTCCAGTCGAACGCCAGCGCCTCCGAGGGCACCCGCACCAGTTCGTGCTGAGCGCGCAGATACGCGAGTAGCCGTGGCTCCACCTCGTGGAAGCGAACCGCCAACTTGTTGCTCTCCACGAACAGCAGCGAGCCGTCTTCGAGTTCGACGAAGTCGGGATAACCAGGCCCATCGACGATGGCCCAGTCGGGGTTCCAGTCGGGCCGCTCTTCGAAGCCGGTCCCGTCCCAGTACAGCGCCACCTCGGGCTCGCTCCAGCGAATGAGTCCATCGGCGGTGCTGCGGCCCAACGTGAGCCAGTACACCCGCCGACCCACGTAACCCTGTCGCTCGGTGCGACCGTTGTTGTAGTACAGCATCACGTACTCGGCGCTGCCGTCGGCTGCCGGCTCGCGCAGCCGGAACGGGGTGATGGAGCCACGAGGGTTGCGCAGCCGACGCCCATCGGGCGTGCCCTCGTGGGTCACCCAGAACGGCGCTTCCCAGGTGACGCCACCATCGTTGGAGTACGCCGCGGCCATCTTCCCGGTTTCGGTACGCCACAGCGAGAACACTCGGTTCGGGTCGCCGCTGCCCACCTCCAGGATGTGCGGCTCCTCGCCAAGCGACAGTTCGCCGCCGGGCGCCTGCATGCCCACATCGCCGTCGGGCAGGGTCTCCCACACCGCGTCGTTCAGATCGTCGATGTGCAGCAGGTTGCGGCTGCGCAGAAAAAACACCTCCGAGCCCGGGGTCTCACCGGCTCCATCAACCGTCTTCTGAAATGCCATGTACACCGCACCGCCGATGACCGATGGCTTGTCGCACAGGAACATGCCCATCGTGTCGCCGGCCCACGGATTGTCGCGATCGATACGGGTGCGACGCACTGGGATGAGGTGGCGTTCGCTGCCCCAGGTGGCGCCGTGGTCGTGGGAGATTCGGAACCAATAGCCCTCGTCGAGTTGCATGTCGGTGCGGCGCAGTTCGGGCAGTCGAGCTTCCCACTCGGGCGAGTATTGCGAGCCCTGGTTCCACCCGTAGAACATGAAGATGCGTTCGCTGCCATCGGCGCGGCGATGCACGAGTTGGTAGCCGTCGTGGCTCTGGCGCGTTGGCTCGTCGACCTCGGCAAGCGGCGTCCATGTGCGGCCACGATCGGTGCTGCGGGTGCCGAACAACTGCAGCCCCGGCCCGCCCTCACGGTTCTCCGAGTGGTGGAGAATGCACGACAACGTCAAGGGCACACCGTCTCGGCCGCCGACAGCGACGATGTTCTGGCTGTCGTAGTAGCCGTTGCGGTCGGACACCATGTGCCCACCCTTCAGATCACGCGGATCCACCCGGGGCACGTACGGCGGAAACTCCATGTGTCAGCCGTCGTAGCCGTCGACCACGTACATGTGCGCATCAGCCGCATTCGCTCTGAGTGCGCGAATCGCCGTGTACTCGGGCCCGTGGAAGAACGCGACTGCGGCATCTTTCGAGGGGAACTCGATGATCACCGTGCGGCCACGCGGCGCATCGCCCTCGAGCACCTCGATGTCGCCACCGCGCACCAGATACTTCGCTCCGGCAGCAGCTAGCGCCGGAGCCGCCTGCGCCTTGTACAGCTCGTACTGCTCGGGGTCGTACACGTTGGCTTGGTACACGATGTAGGCGCTCATGCGGCCGCAGCGTAGACGGGAGCGGTACTCCACATCGCTGCGGATCACCTGATGCGTCGGATCACCGCATTGGCATCGATGCCTGTGACGTCGCTGCCGAACATGGCCGTTGCCAACGCCTCGGCGCCGTCAACCAGCCTCGGCCCGGGTCGCACCATCACGGCATCGGCATCGATGGCCCACACCGCGGCCCGAGCGGGCAGAAGATGCAGCACGCTCTCGGCTTGCGCTGCGGCACCATCGAGCGAGAAGCCGCACGGCGACACCACCACGTGGTCGGGGTCGGCTGCAGCAATCGCCTCGAACGTGCTCGGCACCGACTTCTCACCCGGCATGCCCAGCACCGGTACGCCGCCCGCAGCCGTCACCACATCGGGCACCCAGTGCCCGCCCACGAACGGAGGGTCGATCCATTCGAGGATGAACACCCGCGGGCGATCGCCATCACCGACGTGGGCGTTCACGCGCTGCGCCAACGTGGCCAACCGATCGCGCAGCCCCGCCACCAGCGCTGCACCACGCTCGGGCACCCCGGCCGCGAGGGCCACGGTGTTCACGGACTCGATGACTTCATCGAGCGACTTCGGATCGATCTGCAGCACGTCGGCATGGCAGTTCAGGCGGGCCATGGCCTCATCCACGTTGCCGCTGGACACGGCGCACACCCGGCACAGGTCTTGGCTCAGAATCAGGTCGGGGTCGCATCGCTGCAGCGCGGCGTCGTCGAGCGTGTAGAGGTCTTCCCCCGCCGCCACCTTCTCGCGCACCAGCTGGTCGATCTCCAACGGCGTGAGGTGGTGCGTGTCCATGCCGCCCACCACGATCTCGCGTCCGGAACGCGCCTCGGGAGGGAAGTTGCATTCGAAGGTGACGCCGAGCAACTGATCGGCAAGGCCGAGTTGGAACACGATCTCGGTGGTGGAAGGAAGAAGCGACACGATCCGCATGCGCCGGACGGTACCGCCGCTGAGGAACCGAGTCACTACCCTCCCCGTTATGAACGTCATCGATGCCGTCAATGCTCGCATCTCCGTGCGCCAGTTCACCACCGAGCCCGTCAGCGACGAGGCGTTGCGCGGCCTGGTGAACGACGCCGCCCAGGCACCCAGTGGCGGCAATGTGCAGCCGTGGCGGATCTATGCGGTGAACGGCGACTCCATGGCCAGCCTGCGCGAGTTCCTGGCAACGCAAGCACCGATCGACGAGCCCGAGTACGACATCTATCCGAAGAGCCTCATCGAGCCATACCGCACGAACCGTTTCGAATGCGGCGAGATGATGTACGCCACGCTCGGCATCACCCGCGACGACAAGGACGGTCGCCGCCAACAGTTCGCGCACAACAACAACTTCTTCGACGCACCCGCAGCGATCTTCTGCTACATCGACCGGCAGATGGGCGCTCCGCAATGGAGCGACCTCGGCATGTACCTCCAGACGCTCATGCTGCTCGCCGTGGAGCGCGGGCTTGGCACGTGTGCTCAGGAGTACTGGAGCGTGCGGCACAAGGCCGTCACCGCATTCGTGGGAGCGCCCGAGAACGAGATGCTCTTCTGCGGCGTGTCCATCGGCCATCCCCAGGCCGATGCCCCCATCAACTCGCTGCGTACCAACCGCATGCCGCTCGAGCAGTTCGCCACGTTCCTCTAACCCTCCCCCATCCGAGTCCCAGGCCCCCATCCGAGTCCCACGCCCCCAACCGAGTCCCACAGCCCCATCCGAGTGCTGACTCGCATCCGGGGTGCGAGTACCCACTCGGATGGGGGTGTCGGGCAGGCGTCAGGAGTTGAGCAGGCGAAGCTCGGGTTCGGGGTTGAGCAGTACTTCCATCTCGGCGTCGATCCGCAGGGTGGCGCGGCCTTCCAGATCGAACGCCGGCCACGACGGTGCGCCCGTCGCGGAGAACGATGCAATCTCGTCGGCGAATCGGGTGGCGATGGCCTGCCGGTCGGGTCCGTTGCCGAGCAACATCTCGATGCCCGGCGCGCCGAGGTTGTCGAACGCAAAAGGAATGTCCAGCGCGTGGGCCGACCCGAGCATGCCGCCGAACGCCGGCGATGCCCACGTGAACCAGTACATCCAGCTGGCGTTGCCCTGCGCAGTGCGAGCTTCCGCCAGTTGCTGGGCTGGCCGACGGAAGACGTGGTCGGTCTGCGCGGCGGCGATGAGGCCGAGCGGTGAGAAGCCGGGGCGAGCCGCCTCGTACGCGGCCTGCGCCTCGGCGGCGCGATCGCCGAACTGCTGCGCGGCATGCTCGGCCCAGGCGGCGGCATCCGCATTGGAGTAGCGCGGGTCGAACGCCATGAACAGCAGGTTCTCATCACGGTTCGTACCGATGCTGAGTGCTGCGGGGTTGGCCGCGGCGGCGCCCATGATGTCGTCGGGCAGGCCCAACCCACCGGCTGCAGGCGAGAACATGTCGTAGTTCGAGCCCGGCATGGCCAGCACCGCAGATTGCGCCTCGAGCAACTTCTCCAGCGGCAGCGCGCGGGCTTCCTCCAGGTTGCTCACACCAGCGGCGGCGAAGAACTTCGCTGCCCAGTCGTGGGCCTGCTGCACATTTCGGAGCTGACGGATCGAGGGACTCATGGCCCACACCTTGTGGAACAGACCCTGCGCCGCCGGTGCCGCCATCAGCGAGAGGACGGCGGAACCACCGGCTGACTCGCCGAAGATGGTCACGTTGCCAGCGTCGCCACCGAAGTGAGCGATGTTCGCTTTCACCCACTCGAGGCCGCAGATCTGGTCGAGCGTGCCCCAGTTCCCATCACCGAGGAACCCCAGGGCTCCCAGGCGGTAGTTGATGGTGACCACCACGTGGCCCCGGCTAGCGAGCCCACTGCCGTCGTACCACGGCGTGGAACCGGCGCCGTTCACATAGGCACCACCGTGCACCCAGTAGAGCACCGGCAGGGCGCTCCCCTCCTCAGCACCCTCGGGGGCATACACATTCAAGAACAGGCAGTCCTCGCTCATTGACGCGGCGTCGGCGCCAAGCAGGTTCTCCAGCATCCCCGGCACCTGAGGGCTCATCGCCCCGACCTGGTCGAAAGGACCGGACGACGAATCGAACGGCAACAGGATGGGCGCCTCGAATCGGTCGGCGGAGGCGAATCGGATACCGAGGTGTTGCGTGATGGCGGCGGAGCGGTCGGTCATGCCCGCACAGTACGACCCGCCCACGGCACACACAATGGCGGGCGAGGTGATGTGGACCGATCCGGGCGCGGAGATCAGGGCCCGGAGATCAGAGCGCGGCGATCAGAGCGCGGCGACGGGCAGACCGTCGCGGAGCACCCACGGGTACTGAAGATCGTCGTCGAGCGCGACGCCATCGTCGCCATCGGCGTGGCCGAATCGGCGAGCGTGCGGGCCGACGTATTGGAGGATGTAGGCCTTGCGCATTGCACCCGACACGTTGGCGCCGGTGAGGTGCGGGGTGAGGCTGGAGAACACCACGGCACTGCCGGCGCGAATTGGTGCGGCCACCGGCGCTACGGGTGGTTCGGCGAAGGTCTGAAAACCGAGTGGCTCCACGTACTCGTGTACCAGTGTTCCCAGGCGGTGCATGCCTGGCGCCACCCAGACGCAGCCGGCCTCCACCGGCACATCGGTGAGCGCCACCCAGATGGTGAGATAGTGCTCGGGCGCCACGAAGTTGTAGCCGTTGTCCTGGTGCCACGGAAACGGCCGGGGCTTCTCGCTGGCCTTGTACACGGCCTGGTCGTGGTAGAGCCGTGCATCGGGGCCGACGAGGTCGCGCACCACATCGGTGATGGCGCGTGACGCCACGAATGAACGCAGCACATCGGAGCGCTGGGCGATGTGTGGCGCGAAGGTGATGGCCCCTCGCTCGGCGATGAACAAACGCTCATCGGGCATCGAGGCGAGAAAGGCGTCGGCTTCGCTGCAGAACTCATCCGTTGCTCGGCG
The DNA here is from genome assembly GCA_903919455.1 of uncultured Acidimicrobiaceae bacterium. Classification (GTDB taxonomy): domain Bacteria; phylum Actinomycetota; class Acidimicrobiia; order Acidimicrobiales; family Ilumatobacteraceae; genus UBA668. The sequence continues at coordinate 15,423 of CAIXIJ010000079.1, forward strand.
AACGTCATCCACCGTGACGGCATCGACGAGATCTTCGAGCACCACGTAGCCATCGCGATCGAACTGTTCCCACTGCGACGCGGTGATGGTGGTGCGGGCGTGCGACGGCACCGCCGCTTCCCAATCGAAGCCGACGGAGCGTGGATGCACGATGCTCATGCCACCACTGTGGCATGTGCCGCATACAGACAGTGCCCCGGGCAGGTGGTGGAACCTGCCCGGGACGAATCTGTTGCGATGTCGGGTCTCCCGCTCCGTACACCGCAGCAACCCTGTGAGGCCGAAGCGTGTCTCCCGCCACATTTCGCCCACACAGTTGCCAACACCATTTATACAGGTAGTCCAGTTTGGACGCAACTCGAAATCGACACGCCAAGATGAAATCTCGCGCTATGTTCGCAATGATGCCGCCCACTCGCCCGTACCTCGCCGCCGACGCTCGGTTGCAGCATCTGCTCGAGGCGGCCGGCCGGGTGTTCGAGGCCAGGGGCATCAGGGAACTCAGCGTGGCCGAGGTGGCCAAGGAAGCCGGCGTGAGCCGGGCGTTGGCCTACGGGTTCTTCCCCGACCGCGAATCGCTGCAGATGGCGTTCTTCGGCCAACGAGTGCAGGCGTACCAAAGCTTTCAAGATGTCCTCGGCAACCGGGAACTTGATCCGATTGCTCGGGTCGTGCAGCTCTTCGACCTCTTTTGCGACCTACCGATGAGCGAGCTGTACGCACTGAACGCCATCATGTTCGCTCGCGCCAACGACGAACTGGTGCCCGTGCGGCTCCAGTGGGAGGCGATGCTGCGGGAACGTTGGGAGCGGGTCCTCGACTTCGAGAATGGCCCACCCGGGTTGTTCCCAGCGGTGTGGCTCTTTGCGGGCCTGACGCTCACGTTGGCGCTCGATGTGAACGAGGGCCGCATGTTGCAGGACGGGGCGCGCGGGTTGCTGAGCACCCTCATCATCGCCGCGGTCGGCGGACTCCCACCTACCTGAACGACCAGCACCTACCTGAACGACCAGCGCCTACCTTCGGCATCGTGGCGCCAAAAAGAGAAAAGCCACGGGCAGTGGTGGACCGCCCGTGACTTTCCAGATCCGATGAACGGGCTCCCGACCGTTCATCTGCGTACCGTTGACCCTGTGGTGAATCTCCCGCCTCACCACAACCCGTCAGGCCCGCTCCCTCATATAAACACAATGTCCAGAATCTGCGCAACCCCTCGATCGTCTGGAAAGTGTCAAGAAGCGCGTCGCGGGCGATAACGCGGCAGTAACACCATCGCCTACGGCTCTCGCCCTGGAGAATGTGGCGGGTACCCTCACAGTTGTATGCCGAACCGCACCTACCTCGACCACGACACACGTCGCCAGTCGTTGGTCGACGCTGCGGTACGCGTCTTCAACCAAGGTGGTTTCGAAGGCATCACCAATGCCGCCGTGGCCGCCGAAGCCGGCGTCAGCCGTGCGCTGGTGTACAGCTTCTTCCCCGACAACCCCTCGCTGATGCAGGCGTTCCTCGATGACCGACTTCGGAACTTCAAGAGCGTGGTGGAAAGCCTCGGCACCGACACGACGAACCCCCTCGATCGCACAGCCGCCGCCCTCCATGGGTTGGTCCAGCAGCTGTCGGTAATGGAGCTGCGTTCGCTGAAGGCAGTACTGGCCGCCGGCACCGACGAACAGCGGCAACCGATCTACGATTCATTCATTGCCTTCTCAACCAGCCGCTGGGAGAACGCGATCGACATGTCGCAAGATCGGACGGCGCTCAAGGTGACGATCTAGCTGTTCATCGAGATCCTCATCTCCATGGCCCTCATTGTGAAGAGCGGCGACATGCCTATCGAGCAAGCCGACAGGGTCGCAAGGGCGATGACCGCGGCCGCCCTGGCTCAGATGCCCTGATCGACGAACGATCGCAGCACCTCGAAGAACCGCTCGGGTTCGTCGCGGAACACCCCATGACCTGACGCTGCGAAGCGCTCAAACCGCACGAGATCGGGCGGCAGCGCAGCGACGATTCGCTCCGCGCCCACCATCGGCGTCACCGGGTCGAGTTCGCCGTGCGCCACCAGTACCGGTTCACGAACGCCAGCGAGTTCGGGCAGAAGGTTCATCTCCGGGCCCTCGTGGTGGTTGAAGTGAGTGAGCACCTCGTTGTGGTGAATCGTGCGCCGGTTCAAGAAGTGATTCCCTGGCGCCTGCGTGTACAACGGGCCACACACCTTCACGTACCGCACCGCCAGCTCGGCCATGGCCGCCTCGGTGGGTGCTTCCCAGAATGCCCGGGCCACTTCCTCGGCCTCGGAACCACCGAGCCGACCGAACATCTCGTAGATCGCAGTGCGGTCCTTGAAGGCGGCGGTACTGAGGAAGATGTACCCCGAGGCGAAACCCGGGTGCCTCGACGCCAGTCGCTGCGCCACGAACCCACCGAAGCTCAGGCCCAGCACGAAGGGCCGCTCGACGCCGAGTGCCGCGCACATCTCCACCACGTCGTCGGCCCAGCGATCCAGGTTCCACTCGTCGGGCGTGGAGCGGTCGCTGCGTCCGTGACCACGATGGTCGTAGTAGAGCACCTGGCACGTGTCGGTCATCGCCGAGAACGCCGGCTTGAATCCGTTGTGGTCGCCACCCGGCCCACCGTGCATCACGATCAGCGTCGGTCGCTCACGCATGGTGTCGCCATCGGGCACCAGACCCATGCCCTCGATGTCGAACCAGAGCCGCGTGCCGTCAACCAGCCGAACCTTCATGCCTGCACCTTAGGACGCGGCCGACGCGGGCCGACGCTCCCGACGCGGCCGGTATTGCCGATCGCGCTGAGCGACTCAGCCCCACCCCGACCACGCTCTGTGTCATCAACTCCTCTGCGTTGGGGCAGGGCAGAGGAGTTGATGACAGAGACGGTCAGAGTGTGCGGTGTCGGCGACGGGCGGCGACGACGAGGGCGAGACCGATAGCCAGCAGCAGCAGTGCTTCCTGGATGGGAAGGTGGCCGTTGCCGGTGGCGGGCAGGTTGTGGTCCTCGTCGATGACGTGGGTGACCGTGAAGGTGACCGCGTTGGTGTTGCCGGTGGGGTCGGTTGCGGTGCAGGTGATGGTGGTGGTGCCTGCGGGCAACACGCTGCCACTCTCGGGGTCGCAGACCACGGTGACGGTGCCGGAATCGTCGGTGGCGGTGGGTCGGGTGAAGACCACCGAACCATCCGCCGTGGACAACGTGGTCACCGTTTGATCACCGGGGTTGACGATCACCGGGTTCACGGTGTCGGGCACCCGCACCGCGACGCGCACGGTGCCGGTGTTCGAGATGTGTTGGCCATCGTCGGCCACGAACGTGAACCTGTCGGTACCGCGGTAACCGTTGAACGGCACGTAGATCACGTTCGGGGCGGTGCCAACGAGATACCCGTGCGAGGGCGCATCAGCCACCCGGTACACGAGCGAGCTCACATCGGTGGCTGCCAGCGTGACAGCTTGGCCGTCGATGCTGTCAGCATCCACGGCGACCGTCTGGTCGGCCGCCACTGGGGCGAGGTTCACGATCGTCCACGTGGCCGCAACCGCCGTGCCCGACACGCCGACGAGGGTGGCCTGCACGGTGAACGTGTGCACCCCATCGACCAGCACGCTGGTGGTGAACGGGCTCGTGCATGGAGCCGGGGTGGCACCATCCACGGAGCATTCGAGCACCGCACCAGTCGGGGCAGTGAACTCGAACTTCGCCGTCCGAGCAGTGACGCTGCCCGTCGGCGCCGACACCAACGTCGGCCTCGGGCCGGTCGCGGTGACCGTCCACGACCGCGTAGCCGGCGTGAGGTCGACGTAACCGGCATCGTCGATCGCTGCAACGCGCAGCGTGTGACGACCGGCCGCCAGGCCTTCGAGTACGTACGGCGTGTCGCACAACACCGGGGTGTTGGTATCGAGTTGGCAACGGTACGTCGACACGCCGTTGTCGCCCGGAGTGCCAGCAAACGTGAACGTCGCCGTCGCACTCGCCACCGTCGCCGCAGGCCCGGTGACGATCCTGGTGCCCGGCCGCACATACGCGGTCGGTTGGGCGGGCAACAGGTTCACCGCAGCAGCACCGGTGATGGTGGTCCCCCGGCCGGCGAGATCGAACGCTCGCACCGACACCGACAGGTTCGTGCCATCAGCACCCGGGATCTGCAACGCAATATGCCAGTTGCCTCCAGCGAACGCTGCGTCAGCCCAGTTGCCGCCATTCACGCGCACCTGCACCGCAGCCACCGTGCCATCATCGGCCACCGTGCCGGAGAACCGATAGAAATCGGTGCCTACCGCCCACGTGTCACCGAGGTCGATGTTCGTCGTGCCGAGCGTCACCGCCGGGGCGGTGAGATCGGCGAAGAACCCAACCTCACCCGACGTACCGGTCACGTCGTTCCAATCCGTCGTGATCACTTCCAACGTGTGCGAACCACCAACCGCGATCGGAACGGCCACGACTTCGTCGTGCACGAACTCGTCACCGAACCCGAGGCTGCGCGTGGTGGCCACGACCCCATCGAGCAGCACGTCGATCTGCTTGATCGACGCAGTCGCCTGCACCGAAACGACTACATCGGCAGTAGCACCCACCGCCACATGGTCGCCGTCGGCGGGACTGGCGATCATGGCCGTCGGAGCCGGCTCGGCCACAAACGGCGACACCGCCCGAGCCGACACCCGAGCACGGTCCGCAGCGGCGCGCTGCGCGGCTCGGACGAGTGCCCGCACCGCACTCACCCGCGACGAACAGTTGCCAAAGATGTCGCAACCCTTCAACGTGAAGTTCTTGCTCGTCGACGCTTCCCAACTGTTGTAACTCACCGACAACTTGGCGATCACCGCCATGCCCGGGAACGTGGTCTGCAGCGCCGTCTTCAACGACGACGCCGCCAACTCCGTACGCGTTGCCGGCTTCGCCGATACACCCGGACAATCGAACTTGGCGAGGTCGAGGAACAGATCCTCCGCCGCGCACGCGTAACCGACCTCCACTCGCGTACCAGCCTGCAAGGTGCGGCCTGTGGCGGTGGCCGTCAACGACAACCGCGGAGCACGCGTGTCGATGATGCCCGACCACACCCGCCGCGACACCGTCTCATTACCCAATGAGTCGGTGGCCCGCAGATCGATCTGGAAATAGCCCTCCATCGCGTCCGGCACATCGATCGACCAGCGCGTCGACGTCGACAACCCACTCGGCTGCAACAACGTCGCCGCACGCCACACCGACGGCGCTGGGGTCGCTGATGTCGCTTCGTCGATCGGCGTGAAGGCCACATCAACCGATGCCACACCCGCACCCGCGGTATCCGTCACCGGACCCGTCAGACCAACCGAGCCCGCCAACACCTTCTTGGCCCGATCAGCAAAACTCAGCACCACGGCGGGACCCTTGTTGTCCAAGATCGCAGCAGCAGACGCTGCAGCATCCACGGTGTGGTTTCCGGCGACGTCAGTCGCACGTACACGCACCGTGTACGAACCCGACACCTCGAACACCGACGTGGGCATCCGATAGTCCAGCGACCACACACCGCCCGTCACCGTGGCCGATTGCCACGCCGTGGGCGACACCGGCGAACCCGACGCGCTCACGTTCACCTCGACACCAGCAACACCACTGCCAGCATCAGCCACCGTGCCCGACAGGCCCACCAACAACTCGCCGCTGACGGCATCACGCGTTGGGGCGATCGCACGAGCCAATGCGTTCAACGACACCGTCGGGTTCACACGATCCACCAACAGCGTGGTGGTAACGGACGGTACCTCCACATTGCCAGCACGGTCGGTGGCACGCGTGCGGACCTGAACATCACCGCTACCCAACTCGATCGGCAACGACCAACTCTCGGTGCCAGTCGCGGTCACCCACGCACCACCATCCAGGCTCACTTCCACCGAAGCAACACCCGAACCGTCCACGGGGTCGACAGCCGAACCAGACAACACAAAGGTGCTGACCGACGAATTCAGCGCAGTGTCGGGCACGACCACCGACGACGTCGGCACATCGCTGTCCACTCGGAACCGCAACGACGCACTCGCCGTCAACCCGGCACCCCGACCATCCGAGCCGCGGAATGCCAACTTCCACCACGGCACCGCCGACCCATTCGTCGCCGCAACCATGCAGAACGGCTCGGCGTTCGAACGAACCGCCGCAACCGCGTCGGCACCCAGTGCCACGTTGAACACCTGCAACTGATCGACCGACACCGTCGACGAACCGCCGGTCACCGTGACCGCAGCGGTCGGGGTGAAGCTCGCGTCGTACTGCGGCGCCTGCCCTGCCAGCGCCCCGTCCACGTAGACCGACATCGTCGGGTACGGCTGGGTGTACACCACCGTCGGCGTGTTCGCATCGCGTGCCACGGCAACGAAGTGCCACGCTCCATCGGCCAGCGACGGGGCGTTCACCGCCATTTCGGTCGCACCCAAGCGCCAACCGATAGAACCCTGATGATCGATCTGCAACCGATACCCGGACGACCCGGTGTCGATGGTGAACGGAGTACCCGCCACGTTGCGATCAGCGCGATACCAGAACGCCAGCGAGGCACCGCCCGATGACGCCGGTGCCGCACCGGCCGGCACCACAAGCTGATCGGCGGGCGACGTGAACCTGGCCGATGTATGCGAGTTCGCGGCGAGCGGCGCGCCCGGCGCACCCGCATCGGGCGATGCGCCCGCAGCCGGCGTGACACTGCGGCCCCACCGCGACGAATCGGCAAAGGTCGCCGAACCCGGCATCTCCTCGAAGCGCAGGTCCGCAACCGGGAACGCCGACTGCGCCGGGCAGGCAAGCTCCGCCGACGACGTGCTCGAGAGGCCGATCCGGGCGAGCGTCTGTGCGCTGCCGTTCAGCGTGAGGTCGTCGTGGAACGAGTGCACCATGGGTGTCGCGCCAGCGTCGTTGGTCGTGACCAACCACTCACCCGCGATCGGGTTGCGGGTCACACTCATCTGCGCCGGCGCCACACCACCGAACCACGTCGCGGTCGTCGGCGCCGCGCATGCGCCGACACACGTGAGCGCCGAACCGAAATCAGTCCAACTGAGGGCGTTGGCGCCCACGAGCAAGAGGGCGTTGTCGGTTGCGGGGTCGTACGCGAAGTCGAAGCGGTTGTCGGAGCTGCTGATGTCGAGCAACAACACGGTTCGCCCCGTCGACATATCGAGCGCGTTGTACTGATCGTTGAAGTCGCCTTCGCCCGGACCGACGTGGACTTTCCACCGCGATATCACGACGTAACGGTCGCCAGTCCATACCACCTTGAACTGAGAGCCGATCACGATCCGCTGCGCTGCCTCGAGGGCTGCACCATCGCTACCGAAACGCTGGAAGAAGTTGCCAGCGTCGGATCGCCACGCCACGCCGAAACCGTTGCCGTCGGAAGCCACCGACGAGTCGTACGTGCTGTCGGGCAACGCACCGATGGACTGTGCCCCGCCGACGAGCGCGCCGGTTCGGTCGGTCAACTGCGCCTTGAGCGCGGTCCGATTACCACCGCCGTTCACATCGAAGTCGAAGTCGACACACGTGGTGACGAAGGGGAACACGCAGAGAGGATCGATCGGCCCCGATTTGAAACGCTGCGGGCCGGGACGGGTGGAACAGGTCCCGATGCATCGGGTGTTCTGGTTGATCGCCACACCAATGACCCCCTTCTCGTCGAATGGTCCTCCGTTGACCTGCACGCACGGGTCGGTGAGACAGGTGTTGAGATGAGTCCCCACTGTGGGGTTGGCAAGGTCGGTGATGCGCCTCGCATTGATCATCGCGGCGCCGCAATACGTGACCGTCGGGTATGGCACATCCAGCGTGCCGAGCAGCGCCGTGTCATTCGGCTGAACCGCAGCCGAGGCGATGAGTTGCAACTGATCCAGGTTCCGCGAGAGATACGAACTGAGGCTGTCCGTGCCCGTGTTGAGGAACAGGCCGAAGGTGCCGTCGACGTTGCCTGTGTTGGCAATGCTGCGCACCGTGATGGTGGAGCAGTTGTCGTACTCGGCCCACAGGTTCATGCACACACCTGCGTCGTTGCATGCGATCGACGGACGGTCCGAGCGACCGAAGGTGCCAGTGAGATCGTTCAGGCGCGTGCCCCGACCCGACAAGGGGTCCAGGTTGAAAGCGTCCTGAGATCCGGCAAGTTCGCCCACGGCGAACTGATCGGTGCGGTCACCGGCGCCGGGCACCACATCGATGGCCGCACCGGCAGCACCAGGGTCGACGGAGCCCGACGCGATGGGTGTGAGCGCCGGTGCCGTGGGGGCAACGCTGGCCAGCCAAGCGCGCACGCCACCATCCACCTCGATGGTCGATTGACCTGCGGGCACGGTGAACGAGGTGACGTGCTGACGGGTCTGCGAATCCACGAACGTGGATGCATCGAAATCCAGTGCTGCCGGTGCTGGCGAAGCACCTGCCGCCGGCGGGAGGGTGACGTCGAGCACACTCGGTGCCAACGGCACCGAGGTGGTGACGTCGCTGGTGATGTTCACCGTGTCACCGGGCGCCACGAACCCGACGGAGTCGGGCGAACTCATCGTCACGCCGACGGGCGGCGTGTTCGCCACGACCGGGTTGTACGGGCGCTGTTGGTCATCGACGCGCTTCGTCAGATCGGCCAGCTGCGACAGTTGCAGTTCGGCCCGGTCACTGATGCCGTCGAGGTCGGAGTCCTGCATGCGCGGGTCGGAGTACACCCGCACCGTGCGCCCGTCGACGTTGATGTCCCACCCGCCGGCGAGTCGGCTGACGCCCTGCGGGTCGGTCGCTACGTGCCGCACTTCGGCGCCGTCGGAAAGTCCGTCGTTGTCGGTGTCGGCGATCGCAGGGTTGGTGTTCGCTCGGCGCTCGTCCAGGTCGGTCAGGCCATCGCCGTCGGCGTCGGCCGACGTGGGCGACACCGCATAGCCACCGGCGCGTAGGTCGAGTTCGGTCGCGTCGGAGAGTCCGTCACCATCAGTGTCGGCAAGAGAGTCGTTCGGGTCGAGGCCGCCGGCGGAGAACGGCAGCGACCCGTCGTGGTCGGCGTCCGACAGTGGCTCGAAGCGAGCATCCCACGCCAGCGCAAGGCCGCCGGGCCGAGAGGTGGTGGCCAGGAACTCGGCCAGTGTGGCCGGGAAGATGTCGAGCACCAGCGATGGAAGATCACTGGACGTGGTGTCGTCGATGGTGCGGTTGAAGCACACTGGGTACGCCGGCGTCGGGACGAGGAACGGGTTCGGGGCCAGCCAGCACTCATACGACGGCAGGGTGTAGGCCGACTTGAGTGAGTAGTCCCACGCCTGGTTCAGACCCGCCGTGTCGAAGGTGACCGGGTAGTCGACCGTGCCGGTGACCACCTCGTGCTTGGTGGCGCGATAGAGGTCTTTCAACTTGTAGGTGTCGGACACCGTGACGCTGTCCCACGAGCCCGGCGACGTCGCGGCTGACGGGGCCGTACCAAGGCCGTAGTTGAAGTTCGCGCTCTGGATGTTCGAGCGCGAATACATGAAGGTGTAGAAGTCCATCATCCACGAGTCGGGACGAGCATGAGTGACCGTGGTGTCCACCGGCAGCGACACTGCGAGTTCGTTCCCTCGCGCGTAGCCGAGGGCGGGGTGATGCAAACGGAACGTCGGCGACTGGACCGAGATGAGATCCGAGGCATCCACATTCACCATCGGTGACGTGCCAAAGATGAAATCGACCATGGCCGCTGTGATCGAACTCGAGATGGTGGTGCAATCAGCGGTGCCCTTGCCCTGCGCATCGCACACGGCAGTGATGATCGCGTCGACGAGACTGACGATTGCCACCACTACCGCGCCAACGATGGTCAAGGCCAGCACGGTGAGCAACGCGATGTACGCAAGGTCGGCGAACAGACCGGCGAGTGCCGTGTCGAACTCGGCGCTGAACGCAGTGACGTCGCCCTGGTCCATCTTGTAGATGAAGAAGAGGGTGGTGATGCCACCGGCGACGAGCGCACCGATCAAACCCCACTTTCGGCTCGCTCCCTGCAGTTCGGTGGTGGAACCGCCAAGCACGCCAAGCAGCGAATTACCACTGTTCATCACCTGCTTGGCCGTGGTGGTGAACTGCACTGCCGCCTCGATGACACCCACCAGTGACACTGCAACCAATGCCACATCCATCGCGCGCGTTGCGTCGGGGCTGAGCGCCAGGAAGGTGACTGCCCCCGCTGCAGCGAGTACCACACCCATCGCCACGAGCGCCTTCACCTTGCCGCTCGCGTTCCTGAGCTTCGTCATCACTCTGGCGGTTGGTGATGCGGTAGCGATCTGCAGCACCCCGTTGGGCGACCCGGGGGTCCTGATGATGGCCTTCAACAACTCTTCACCAGTCAGGGTCGCCGCGAGCGCAATCCTCTGGAGGTTGCGCTTTGCGGCAATACGAGCGATGCCGAGCCTGGCGAGTTTCGCCCCGCCCGAGAAGAACAAACCCGTGAATTCGGTCGTGCGGTTCAACACCTGAACCGTGTTGGCCGGGGTGGTGATCTGCGTGGCAACCGTGCGACCCTGCATCATCTCGGCGGCGAGCAGGCGAGCGAACTGCAACTCACCTTCGGTGAGCAGTGGGTCGGAACCGACGAAGTCCTGCGTCGGATCATCCGGGTCGTAGGTGACGTCGTTTGCCGACTGGCGTTCGATGTCGTCCGACACCTGTTGCAGCGTGCAAGAGGCCCACTTCGGGGTGGAGCCAGTCGCGCAGTACTGATTCCACTTCAGGCCACCCGTGGTGACGATCGGAGTACCGGTGGAGGCGGCGAGGTTGAGGTCTATCTGACGGCCACCGTCGATCTGCGAGGGGCCCTCGAGTGCGAGGCTGCGCGTCTTCGAAGTGAACGCGGTGGTGATGAGCGGCTGGAACGCTGCTCCACCAAGCCGCGGAGTGAACTGCTGATCGACCAAGGTGGGTAGGCGTGTCGCTGCACTCGCGATTGCCTCGTCGAGCGTTGCGCTGTGCTGCACCGACACGCGGAAGATGTCGGGCAGTTCGTACGGCGCGGCCGACGCGGACTGGTTGTGGTCGAGCAGACTCACGATGTTGTCGGACGTGATCTCGAACGTGTCGGTACCGGGCGACGCAGCGAGGAAGCGCTCCTCGAGCACCGACTCCAGCGACCAACTCGGAGCGCTGTCGGCGATGTCGGTGTCCACAGCGGGGTCTTCGTAGATCACCGCGAGGTCGGTGCCATGCTGCTCCGACACGGTGAGGCCGGTGAGCTGCCAGTCGTCGTAGTACGAGTGTGCGACCTGCGGGGTGTCGTAGATGTACCCCACGTTCACACCGTTTACGATGCCGACGCTGGTGCAGTGTGCCGCCGCCGCACCGGCGGCAGTCGGGTCGCACGGCACATCGTTCTTCACCTGCACCATCCACGACAAGCGCACCTGCTGCGCGGTGGCCCATGCAGAGTTCGAGAGATAGACCATCCGACCCGCAAACGCGACGTCGGCCCCCGACACGGGGTCCTTCACCAACGTCAACGGCACATACACCGGGCGGTTCCCCGACCCGTCAGCCGCACCCACCTGGATGCCCGAGGCGCTGAGTTCCGCAGCGGCGGGCAACACATGCCCCGCCGGCACCGTGATCTCCAACATCGGGATCAGGTTCATGTCGGGCGCACTGGTGGCGTCGTTGAGATCCATCACCTGACCGGCGCTGTCGGCTGGCCAGTCCATCTGCTGCATCGCCGTCTGCAACTCGGACGCATCATTCGGCCGCAATTGGAACTCCACGTACGTCGGCAATGCCTCGGTGGACGTGAGCCCGTTCAGCATCAGCCGCAGGGGGTCGGCCTGTGTGAACGGAGCCGTTGAACCCGCAACGACCGAGGGCGACGCGTCGGTTCGGTCGGACACACCGTCACCGTCGTTGTCGTCGTCGAACAGGTCGGGCGTGCAGTTGCCATCGGTGTCGGTACCCCACTCCAAGAAGTCGGGTACACCGTCGTCGTTGGTGTCGTAGTTGTTCGGGTCGCCGAACCACATCACCGGCGCACCGGTGTTCGCTGCGCACGGCACCGTGAAACCGTTCACCTCGACGAGGTCGCTCACCGTGTCGCCGTCGGAGTCGGCCTGCAATGGGTCGGTGCCGATGCGCTCCTCAACGAAGTCGGACAAGCCGTCGGCATCGGTGTCGGTGACACGGTCTGCCGGATTCACCAGCATCGGCACCACCGCAAGACGGTTCA
>CAIXIJ010000080.1 GCA_903919455.1 uncultured Acidimicrobiaceae bacterium
CGGCTGTCGAGGGTGGGGCTGGCGAGCCACAACATGAGCACCTGTTGGCGGGAACTCACTTCGCCACCAAACCGGCGCGTCGCTCGGTGCGAGTGAGGTACCAATCCACGTCGAACTCGGGGTCGGCGGTGAGGTAGCGCCACAGCGTGGAGCGCTGCACGGTCTCGAGGCGGGTGTTCGACGGCTCGAACCAGGGTTCGCTGCGCCGCAACTCGGATGCCACGAGGCCTGGCTCCATGCGGGCAAACATGTGGTCGTCGGCTCGGTTGCGGGCGTCGAGATCGCTGGTGTCCCACAACCGCACTTGCGGTTGCGTGGGGTTCAGTCGCAGCTTGCCCATCACTCGATCGCGAGCACCGTGGTTCGGCGCTCCGGCGTGCCACAGGCCCTGATGGAAGATCATCACGGTGCCGGCATCGCCGGCGAAGTACTGCTCGCCGGCGAGGTGTTGGTAGCGCGAGACGTCGTCCATGTTCACGCGCCGAAGGTGGCTACCGGGCACCATGCGCGTGCCGCCCTCACGCGGCGCCACATCGTGCGGAAACCAGAACAGCTGGATGTCGAACGCGGGCCCCTGATCAATGATGGCGTCGCAGTGCAGGCCCTGCGCATGGAGGTCGCCTGCGGCCTTGATGTGCACGAAGTGATGGTCGACGACCGGGTCGGCACCCACCAGCGAGGCGATGGCACCGGCGATGGTGGGCACGCGCACCATCCGACCGAACGCCGAGTCGGGTGCGTAGGCCTGGTGCAGGATCGTTCCCGAGCGGGGCAACTGGTACTCGTCGTTCGTATCGACGTCGGTGGGCGCGGCGCCGCCGGTAACCCCGCGGAATTCATCGAGCCAGGTGCGGAACAGGCGAGGCAGTTCCTCGAGGGCCTGTTGGTTGATGTCGTCGGGGATGACAGCGTCGAACCGCAGAAACCCGCGGGCAACGAACGAGGCCATCTGGTCGGTGGTCAGCAGCGGTGCGTCACTCATCGGGCGCGAGGGTACGTCTCCCGAGGCTGCCCTGTTTCACCCGAGCGTTGCGGGTGAGCCCGAAGTGGGCCTGGATGCTCAACACCTCGATGATCTCGTGTCAGTAGTCTGCGCATTCTTCGGCGCCGCCGACTGTGGCACGCTGAGCGCATGGAAACGACCTACGACGTGGTGTGGCCCAAGGCGCCGCGCGGTGCCCAGGCGAAGCGCCCGGCGGCGCGGCTCGACACGCTGGTGGGCAAGCGCATCGCGTTCGCGTGGGATTACCTCTTCCGCGGCGACGAACTTTTCCCCGTGCTAGCCGACGAACTCCGTCGACGCTACGAGGGTGTGGAGATCGTGAACTACGACGTGTTCGGCAACCTGCACGGACCGCAGGAACACGAACTGGTGAACGCACTGCCCGACGCGCTGGCGATGCACCGAATCGACGGCGTGGTGTCGGGCAACGGTTGTTGAGGCAGCTGTACGCCCGCCGTGTTGCGGGCATCCGTTGCGTGTGAAGCTGCCGGCGTGCCGACGGTGTCGTTGGTGTGCGAAGGGTTCGAGCGGCAGGCGGCGGCCACGGGTCGTGGTCTGGGTTTCGACGACCTGCCGCTGGCGCTCTTGCAGGGCCATGTGGATGCGCAGTCGTACGACGACATGGTGGTGTCGTTCCTCGCGCACACCGTCGACCAGATCGTGGCCGGGCTCACATCGCCCATTCGCGAACCGGAAGAAGGCACCGGCGACCCGTCGGCGCTCGACGTGGTGGCCAGTGGCACTATCGACGATATCCATCGGCTGTTCGTGATGAACGCGTGGAGCGATGGCCTCGCCATCATTCCGCCCACGCGTGAACGGGTGGAGGGTTTCATCGCCCCGTCGGGTCACGACCCGTGGCGGGTCATCGGCACGGCGCGCCCGTCGGGCCGCGACATCACCGTGTGGTCGGTGGCGGTGAATGCAGTGATGGCCGGTTGCGAACCGGCGCAGTTGCCGGTGCTGTTGGCGATAGCCGACGTGCTGGTGGACCCGCACTACGGCGTGGAGCATTCCGGCAACACCACCGGCGCCGACGCACTGATCGTGTTGAACGGGCCGGTGATCACCGAGCTCGGGTTCAACCACGGCCCGGGCGCCATGCGCGACGGTGCTGGTGCACCGAACACGGTGGTTGCCCGCTGGCTGCGCTTGTTCCTGCGCAACGTGTGCGACTTCACTGCCGACGAGCACGACAAGGCCACCTTCGGCAACAGCAGCCGTGTGGTGCTGGCCGAAGATGAAGCGGCGATTGCCGAGATCGGCTGGGCGCCGGTCGCGGACGAGTTCGGTCACCCGATGGGCACCGATGCCGTCACCATGGCGCGCATGAACAGCGGCCTCATCATCGGCAGTGTGTTCGGCTCCACACCCGAGCAGATCCTGCCCTACCTGGCCGACGGCATCGCCCGCGTGTCGGGTTGGGACCTCACGCACGTGTACGGGTTGGGGCAGGGTCACTTCCGGCCGCTGCTGGTGCTCTCGCCGGTGTTGGCGCGCATCTTCGGTAAGGCCGGGTGGAGCAAGCGTGATGTGCAGGAAGCCCTCTTTCTACAGGCCCGCATTCCCGCCTGGCGGTTCGAGAAGCTCATCGGTGAATGGTCGAACCTCACCGCCGGTCGTCGCACTCTGGTGGACCTCGCCGCCGACGGATCGGTGCCGACACTTTTCGGCGAATCGGCCGACCCCGATCGACTGGTACCGGTGGTCACTGCGCCCGACAAGATCGTCATCGCCGTCGCAGGCGACCCGAACCGCACCAACGCCTATGTGCTCAGCCACGACGGGCCCCACGGCGACTGGACGTCGAAGCCCATCGACCGCTCATACAGCACCGATCTCGTGTGCAGCATCGACAACCGCGACGCCTGCTCGTAGCCGTCGTTCGCGGCGTCACACTTCGCGCACCTTGGTGCGTTCGCGTGGTGTGAGCAACGAAACTCTCTCCGCCGACTTTCTGGTCACGGCCGCCGAACGCGTGGGGGTGGCGTACCCCGACCTCTTCAACCATCAGCGCACGGGTGTGGCCTTTTTGCTGTCGCGCAAGCGGGCGATCCTGGCCGACGACATGGGCCTGGGGAAGACCCGCACCGCCATCGTGGCTGCCCGGGAACAGGCGCCAGCCGGACCGTTCCTCGTGATCTGCCCGGCATCGCTGAAGCTGAACTGGCAGCGCGAGATTCGCATGGTGGAACCCGGCGCGCATGTGCAGGTGCTGGAGAAGGACCCGCTCGATGAGACCGCTCGTTGGGTGGTCGTGAACTACGACCGCCTGGCACGGTTCGAGGATGCGCTGAGCGCCCACACCTTCGCAGTGGTGATCGTCGATGAAGCGCACTACATCAAGAACGACAGTGCACGCTCGAAGCGCACGCTGGGTCTGGTGGATGGCGCTCGAGATGCCAGCTATCTGCTCACCGGCACACCGATGACGAACCGGCCTCGCGACCTGTACAACCTCCTGAAGGCGGTGCAGCACCCGTTGGCGCGGAGCTTCTTTCGATTCGCGCAGCGCTATTGCGCAGCCACCCACAACGGCTACGGACTCGACACGAATGGGGCTTCGAACCTCGACGAACTGTCGCAGGTGATGGCCGGCGTGATGCTTCGCCGGGCCAAGAGCGAGGTGCTGGACCTACCGGAGAAGGTGCGCACGTGGTTGCCCTTGCCGGTGCCCACCACGCGGGTCGCCGCTGGCGAGCGGCGAGCACTCGACTACCTGTTCGAGAATCCGGCGCGAAGCGGCGCCACGTGGGTGACGTTCCTCGGTCTGCTGAACAAGGCCCGCCACGACCTGGCTATCACCAAGGCTGGCTCTACCGCGGACTTCGTGGGCGATCTGGTGGAGGCGGGACAGAAGGTGGTGGTGTTCACCGGCTACACGGGCGTGGTCGACACGATGGTGGAGCGCTTTGGACCGGCTGCAGTGACGCTCACTGGCACCACACCGATGGATGCGCGGCAGGTGGCCGTCGATCGCTTCCAGGCCGACCCGTCGGTGCGGGTGTTCGTGGGCAACATCAAGGCCGCCGGTGTGGGCATCACGCTCACGGCGGGCGACCACGTGGTGTTCAACGACCTCGACTGGGTGCCAGCAAACCACTGGCAGGCCGAAGACCGCATCCACCGCATCGGCCGCACATCGACGGCCTTTGTGACGTACCTCTATGTGCCTGGCACGCTCGACGGCTTCGTGGCCGACCTGCTGGAGCAGAAGGCTGCGATGGTGGCGAAGGTGGAGGCTGCATCAGCGGCTCAGTCGTCGCTCATCGAGACCATCGTGAACCTCGCCATCAGCGGCCTCGACCCGACGCCGTCGCGGACCGCCGAGCCCGCACGCCCAACCATGGGTCTGCTGGAGGAAACACTGGGCCTGCTGGAGCAGTTCCGCGACACCACGTTGGCATCGCTGCAGTCGGGCGTGGTGCAGCGAACGTTCCCTTCGTCGCGCGACCCGCGTGTGCTCTACACGGTGGAGATGATCAACGGCGTTGCCGTGTGCGACTGCCCCGGCTTCTCATACGGCGGGAACTGCAAGCACGCACGCGAGGTGGCCCGCTCCGGCGGGTGACCCCCTCCGTGGGGGCGCGACGGCACTGTGGTGACAAGCTGTGCAGATGACCACACTCCTCGGTGCAACAGGCATTTGGAGCGGACAACTCCGCTATGGCGATCAGGGCGAGGCGATGCAACACGCCGCCGAGCTTGAGCAACTCGGCTACTCCGCGCTGTGGATTCCCGATGTGGGCGGCGACCTCTTCACACCACTCGGCAACCTGCTGGGTGCCACCTCGACGGTCACCATCGCCACCGGCATTCTGAACGTGTGGATGCACACCCCGGAGAAGGCAGCGGCCGACCACGCCACGCTGGTTGCCCAGCACGGCCCGCGCTACATGTGCGGCCTGGGCATCAGCCACCGCCCGCTGATCGACCATGTGAAGGAGCCCGGTGCCTACCAGAAGCCGATCGAGCACATGACGAGCTATCTCGACGGACTCGATGCGGCGTCCACGCCGCTGGCGGTTGGCGATCGCATGCTTGCCGCCCTCGGGCCGCGCATGTTGGAACTGGCTGCCACGCGCACGGCTGGCACGCATCCGTATCTCGTAACCCCCGAGCTCACCGCAGCGGCCCGGCACGGCATCGGCGCCGGCGGCCTGGTGGCCAGCGAGCAGGGCGTCGTGTTGGAGACCGACCCGTCGACGGCGCGGTCCATTGCTCGCCTGCACCTGTCCACGTATCTCGGCCTGCCGAACTATGCGAACAACTGGAAGCGGCAGGGGTTCACCGACGACGACATCGCCAATGGCGGCAGCGACCGTTTGGTGGATGCGCTCGTGGTGTGGGGCGATGAGGCCACCATCGAGCGTCGCATCCAGGAGCATCGCGACGCAGGCGCCGACCACGTGTGTGTGCAGGTGCTCACCGCCAACCCGGCAGCGTTCCCGATCGAGCAGTGGCGGGCGTTGGCCCCGGCCATCGTCTGATCCAACACTCCGCTCTGCGTTGCCACATCACGCTCTGTCGGGCTTTTGTGGTGTCGAAGGTAAACAATTCGTGGTGAATCCATATTGATGTTCATCACGATTTCGTAGGCGGGTCATTTCCGCTACGGTTCCGCCGTGCTTGATGTCGGCGGAGCTTGGTAGTCATGCCCGCAGATGCTCCCGACGTTCTTGGTCTGCTGTTGCAACTCGACGCCAGCGTGGTGGTGCTTCGGCCAGTGTTGAGCGACAGCGACACCGTCCTCGACGCTGCCGTGGTCTGGGTGAATGAACGAGCGCAGTCCGTGTGGGGCGATCGCGCGGAAGTGTTGGCCAGTGAACTGTGCCCCGACTTCGACGAGTGGCTGGCCGCGGCCAATGGGGCCTGGCGCGGCACCCCGGTTCGGCGACTGATCGAGGCCGACCACGGTCGCCGTGGCTGGAGACGCGCGGTATCCACCGTGAGCCGGGTTGATGAGTGCATCGCCGAAGTCACCATGGATCGGTCGGGTGATCAGGAGTTGATCGACGGCCTCGCTGCGCTCGATCGCCAGTACCGCGATCTCATTGCCGAGATGCCGGTGACGGTGCTGTCATCGCGTATCGATCGCGATGAGATCGACTTCGTCAGTCCTCGAGCTGTGGAACTGACCGGACGACCGCTCAGCGAGCTGTCCCGGAGGTCGGATTGGCGAGCGCTCGTGCACTCCGACGACCATCGCGATCTGGATACGATCGCCGACGTCCTGGTCAGCGGCGGTGAAGCGGATGTGATGGGCCGCATCGTTCGTCCCGACGGCACGGTTCGTTGGGTCGAGGCGAGAGCGGTCCTGACCGAGCCTGAAATCGATGGTGTTGGGCGTTTCCTGCTCACCTTGCTCGACGTCACGGCGCACCACGAAGCGCAGCAACGTGCCGAGCAGAGCGAGCGACTCGAAGGTCTTGCTCGTACGGCCGGTGGCTTTGCGCACGAGTTCAGCAGTTTGCTGCAGATCATCGGCGGCAACCTCGAACGATTCCAGGACTCGATCGATACGCCCAACGCCCCGTTGCAGCAAAGCCTCGACGCGGTCGCTCGCGCCGGTGCGTTGGTGAAGGGGCTGATGTCCTTCGCCAGCAGCAGGCCCGGATGCATCGAACCCGTGTCGATCCCGAAGATGTGCGAGGCGATGTACCCCGTCTTGCAAGATCGGCTGCCGCAAGGTGTTGGCCTGACCGTCGACCTTGCTGAGGGTTTGCCGGAGGTGATGATCGCCGGCGAGTCGTTGAGCGTGGTGATGCTGCAAATCATCGACAATGCCGCGGCTGCGCTCAGTGGTGGCGGCGTAGTGCACATCGAGGTGCGCGAGGTCGCTGACGTTCGTTGTCACCTGGCGCATCGGCCGGATGATCGGCGCTGGATTCGCATCGCTGTCAGCGACAACGGTTGTGGCATCGAAGCCGATCGTCTGCAGAAGGTGTGGGAGCCCTTCCACACCACCCGCGACGGTGTTGCTGCGCGAGGCGCAGGTCTGGGCCTGTCGGTGGTGCACGGTGTGATCCATCAGTTCGACGGGCACCTCACGCTGGAGAGTTGTCCCGGTAAGGGCACCACGGTCACCATGTTCCTGCCTGCTGCCAGCGCCTGACTTTCGCGCTACCTGAAGGGTCACGGCGGGCACGCATTCGTGCGTTTTCATAGAGCGTTGCGACGGTTCGCGGCGCTCGTGAAAGGCAGGTGGTCGTGCAGTTAGATCCCATCGAAGGTGAGGCTCTGGACACCGATTTCGTGGCGTCCTTCGTAGAAGCGGTCTATGACGGGCTGCGTTCCGCCGACCTGGCCGGCTACTTCTTCGGCTGTATGTGCCGCGTCGCCGAGGGGCTCGACACTCTCCCCATTTCGGCCCGCGAACGGCAGCGGTTCAACCGAATGCTCGAGAGGGCCAGCGATACCGAGGACGCGCTCATTGCAGAGGCGAAGAAGGCATCGGACCTGACCCCGGTGCTGCTGCAAGCTGCAGCATTCGACAGCAGCTTCCAACGGATGTCGCGGCAGTGGGAGCTGGCATCGAAGCACCTCGGGCGGATCGGCGTGTTGTGGAACCGGATGGCGAGCGATGCCGTAGTGATGGCGCGCCGGGCAGTGTCGTTGGCGGTGTACGAACTTGCCGTCACGGCTCACCTTCGACGCTCGGGTGGTCTCGAGGAGGAGCCTTCCCGCGCCCGCAATGCCGAACTCGACAGCCTCATCGACAGCGCGATGCGACTTCTGGTCACTCACGAATCCGCCATCGAGCGCAGCGATTCGGTGCCGACGAATACCTCGCGAGCATTGGTCGATGCATTGGCGGGCGGATGCGCCCATCTGCGCGCCATACCGGTGTCGTCGATGACGGTGCACCCGGCCGATCGTCCGGATCGTTTCGTTCGGGTGACTTCGCTCGCGGATGGTGGGGCTCTGGTGGAGTGCGTCGGCGACAGCGGACTGGCCGGACCGGACCGCCTCACGCTGCGTCAAAAGGCATCGCTGAGGACGTTGCAGTTCGAGGCACCCACGCGCCGCCGACTTGAAGCCACGTGGCGCCGGACGATGCCCGAGTCGGCGCTGTTGGAAACGCCGCTTCTCGCGGCTCAGTTGCTGGCGCAGGTGCTCGAGGTGACGCCCGGCGACAAGTTGCGCATGACCACGCGCTACATCGGTGACGACCCGAGCTTCCGACACCTTTGGCGCCAGCGCCCGCCGAAGCCGGTATAGCAGCGGGTTTGGCCGTTGCCGAAAGTATTGTCAGTGGTTGTGGCACAACATTCGTCTGGCGACTAGGTTGTGGCTGTGAACTTCGACGTCGATCGCACCGACCTGCACCACGTGCGGCTGCTACCCAGTGAACGCCCAGCCCAGCTCGATGATGGGCAGGTGGAGTTGGCGCTGGAGTCGTTCGCCTTCACCTCCAACAACGTCTCGTATGCGGTCGCCGGCGACATGCTCGATTACTGGGGTTTCTTCCCCGCCGAAGCACCGTGGGGGCGCATCCCGGTGATGGGTATCGGACGAGTCGTGCGCTCGGCGAACGACGCCATTCCAGAGGGCGGGCGCTACTTCGGCTTCTACCCGATGGCCGATCACCACGTGGTGCAGGCATCGCCGAGCGCTGAAGGGTTTATGGACCGCGCCGAGCACCGAGCCAAGCACGCGTCGGCCTACCGCTCGTTCAACCTCGTCGACAACGACCCTGCCTACGACCCCGCAACGGAGGGCCAGTACCTCATTGCCCGCGGCCTGTTCATCACCTCGTTCCTGGTCGACGATTTCCTCGGCGGCAACGACCTCTTCGGTGCCACCGACGTCATCGTCACCAGCGCATCCAGCCGTACCTCGATTGCGCTTGCTCACCGACTGCGCGCCCGTGGCGGTGTTGGCGTCATCGGCCTTACGTCACCGCGCAACATGGAGTTCGTGTTGTCGTTGGGTCTGTACGACACGGTGCTCGCCTACGACCAGGTTGATCAACTCGATGCCACCGTGACCCACGCGATGGTCGACATGGCCGGCAACGCCGATGTGCTGTCACGCGTGCACCATCACCTCGGCGACCGACTGGCGTACTCCTGCCGTGTAGGCGCCACGCACTGGGAGGCGGGTGGCGCGCTGCGCGATCTTCCCGGCCCCGTGCCGACGTTCTTCTTTGCCCCCACCCTGATCAAGCAGCGATCGGTGGAGTGGGGCCGCGAGGTCTTCGAGGCGCGCGTTGCAGCGGCGCTTGCTGCGTTCCTCGATCATGCTGCCGGTTGGATGGTCATCCAGCGGTCGGTTGGTCCCGAGTCGGTGGAGTCCGTGTATCGGGCCACGCTGTCGGGCGAGAGCGACCCTGCGATCGGGCACATCCTCTCGATGTCGGTCGGCGAGTAACCCCCCGTGCTCGCCGACGACATCCCGGTGGCGTACACGCCGCAAGGCGGCTGGACTGAAATGCCAGCGCCGTTCCTCACACACTGCACCGAGCCCCTCGTGGAAGGTGCCCCCGATCTGCGCGGTACGTGGAAGGCCGTCAGCGTTCGCGCCAACGATGCCGATCTGCCCGATCATCAGCTGCTCGGCAAGGTGCAGCGCATCGAGCAGGCCGGCGACCGCATCGTCATCACGGCGAGCGGCGTGGTGCACGACATGCGTTGCGACGGTTCGGTGGAACGTGGCGTGAACGACGTGTTCGAGTTCGACAAGGTCACCCCCATGCAAGTGGTTGCCACCTACGAGAACGGTGTGCACGTGCTGCGACCCGTCGGCATTCCGGTGGAAGTCACCCGACACCTCGACGGTGAGGAGTTGGTGTTCAACTACGTCGGTTTCACCGCCCGCCTGGTGCGAGTCAGCAACCCCTGATCGGGCTCAACAGCGCAGGTTCAACCCGCGTCGGCCCTGCGACGTCAGATCAGAGCGAGCATCTGCTCCGCAGCACGTCGTCCCGACAGGAACGCACCTTCCACCTTGGCTCCGTCGAACGCGTCGCCAGCGAACAGCAGCGGTGGAAGGTTCGTGGCGTGGAGGCACGGTGCCGGGTGCGGCACCGAGGGCCGGGCATAACGCCAGCGATGTACCTGGGTGGCGACAGCGGCGCGGGCGTGCAGGAACGGCGCCGCGCCGAGCACCGTTGCCACGACCTCGTCGTTCGAGTCGGTCCAGTGTTCCTCGCTGAACGACGCGGTGGTGTGAACGGTGACGGCGGGCCGTGCGGACACCCCCTTGCGGACGTGCTCGGCCATCCAGTCGATGGGGCTGTCGGTGAGCCGCAGCGCTCCGGGCTCGGGGAGCTCGACGGGGCTGTCGTACACGGCCAGCACCGCGATGCACGGGTCGTATCGTACGGCCTCCAGTGCCGCCCGGTCGTCGGTGTCGAGGACCACCCCGCCCGCGTCCAGCAGTGCCAGCGATTGCGGCACGGGTGAGGTGAGCATCACCGCGTCGGCAGTGAGCACGTCGTCGTCGAACTGCACTCGCCATCGGTCGTTCTCGGTGTGAAGCGCGGTCACGGTGGTGGAGGTGCGAACGTCGAGGCCTGCCGCCAGATGGCGAGGGATGCTGTTCATCGTGGGCGTGCCTCGGTAGCGCACGTGCCCGTCAGAGCCGGCAACGCCATGCGGCCCTACCTGACCGTGGAACCACGGCGCCGCCACGCCTGCGGTTATCCAGTGCTGCACCTCGTCGGCGAACTCGGCGGTGTGGGTGGTGATGAATTGCGCGCCATGGTCCAGCGTCGCTTCGTCGATGCGGCGAGTGGCGGCGCGGCCGCCGATGCCTCGCCCCTTGTCCACCACGATCACGGTGTGCTTCGGCGCCAGCACCCGCGCCGCAGCAAGACCTGCAAACCCCGCGCCGACGATGACAACGTTACTCATGTGCGAACCGCGGCGATCAGCATCGCCCCAGCGATGATGCTGCGGGTGGACCAGCCGATGGTGCGGATCCAGTTGGTGCGCACCAGTTTCGTGGTGCGAGCTGAGTCGAACCCTTCGGCAAGCACGGCGTGCTGAGGCACTTGCAGCAGCACGGTGCTGCCCAACACCACGGCCAACACCGCCAACCCCAGTACCGCGAGCCAACGCGGCACCCCGGTGGGCGGGAGGAGAGCCATCCACAACGCAGTCACGCCTTCGGCTGCCATGAACGGCCCCACTACGAACGATGTCCGTCGCTGGTGCGCCTGTGCGTACGAGTCGAACCTCTCGGCGCCGACCGCCGCGAAGAGCGGGTAGTGCACGACCTGTACGAACCAGATGAGACCCGTCATCGCGGCGGTGGCCAGCAGGTGCACGACGAGTACGAGCAGTTCGAACGTGCTCGGGGAAGTGGAGAGAGCGTCGGCGAACATTGCCGGGAACCTACCGGTGGTGGTCGCTGCGTGCAGGTTCGTGCTCAGGAATGGACGGTCGATGGCGAGCCGACCATGCTGCGTGGCGTGCCTGTCTCCATTCCCACCGTATGGGTGCTCGGCGATCAACTGGATCGCCACGCCGGGGCGCTGCGCGAGCGTGTGCCGGGCGACTGCCGGGTGTTGCTCGTGGAGAGCGCGGCAATGGTGCAGGGCTCGCGGTGGCATCGGCAGCGACTGCATCTGGTGCTGTCGGCGATGGCGCACTTCGCGGAGGAACTGCGCGCCGAAGGGTTCGAGGTGGACCATCGGTTCGCGCCCACCATCGGTGACGGGCTGCGTTCGCATCGGGCGGAGTTCGCACCATCGGCAGTGCTGGCAATGGAGCCGCTGAAGTGGTCGATGCGCGATCGCATGGAGCAATGGGGCGTGCAACTGGTGGCGAACGATCGCTTCCTGTGTCACCCCGACGCATTCGCCGCATGGGCGAAAGGGCGACGCCGATTGACGATGGAAGACTTCTATCGCTGGCAACGACTCCGCCTCGGGCTGCTGCTCGATGATGGCCTGAACGGCCCCGAGCCGGTGGGTGGCCGATGGAACTTCGACCACGACAACCGCGAGCCACCGCCGCGCGATGGCAGAGCCTGGCCCGCCTCCGAACGGTTTCCATTGGACGCCATCGACCATGCCGTCATCGATCGCCTTCCCCACTCGGCGGTGGGCGCCGCCCCCGACGGTACGTGGCCGGTCACGCGTGCGCAGGCGCTCGTTCGGCTGGGTGAATTCATCGAGCAGGGCTTGCCGTTGTTCGGCCCGCACGAGGATGCGATGTTGGCGGCGCAGTGGAAGTTGGCGCATTCGGTGCTGGCGTCGTCGATGAACATCGGGTTGCTGCATCCGCGTGAGATCGCCGAAGCCGCTGAGGCCGCGTACCGCGAAGGGCGGGTGCCGTTGGCGTCGGCCGAGGGGTTCATCCGGCAGGTCATCGGCTGGCGCGAGTACGTGTGGGGCGTCTACTGGCTCTGGATGCCCGAGTACCAACACCTCAACGAACTCGAGGCGAATCGACCCGTGCCGCCCGTGTTCACCGGCGGCGCGACCACCGAGATGGCGTGTGTGCGCAACGTGGTGCAGCATCTCCACGACCGCGGCTATGCGCATCACATCGAGCGGCTGATGGTGCTCGGCAACCTCGCCCTCACGGCCGGGGTGCAGCCGTGGGCGATGAGCGAATGGATGCGCGTCACGTTCGTCGACGGCGCCGAGTGGGTGATGTTGCCCAACGTGGTGGGCATGGCGTTGCACGCCGATGGCGGCCGCATGGCCACCAAGCCGTATGCCTCGGGCGGCGCCTATCTGCACAAGATGAGCGACTCGTGTCGCGGTTGCCGGTTCGATCCGAAGCAGCGCACGGGCGAGCGGGCCTGTCCGTTCACCACGCTCTACTGGGACTTCATCGCCCGCAACGAGCAGCGGTTGGCGGGCAACCATCGGATGGCTCGGCAGGTGGCTGCGATGCGTCAACTGCGCGACCTGCCGGCGGTGCGCGAGCGTGCCGTCGAGATCCTCGATCGCCTCGACCGAGGTGCGCTCTAGGCTCGGTGGGTGCAACACGAGCGCGCCACAATGGACTCACCATGACCACCCCTGCCCTCACCTTCGTGTTCGAGATCCGTGCGTTGGTCGACCCGCCTCAGCGCGTCGGCCGTGGTGTCGACGAGGTGCTGGAGGTCTTCCCCATCCGTGGTGGCACCGTGCACGGGCCCCGTTTGGAAGGCACCGTCACCGACATCGGGGCCGACTGGGCGGTCACTCGTGGCACGGTCACCGAGGTGGAGGCGCGGTACCTCATTCGCGCTGCCGATGGAGCGCTCATCGATGTCACCAACCGCGGCGTCTACCGCGACGAGGGTGCGTACTTCTTCACCACGCCGATCTTTCGCACGGAGGCGGCGGCGCATCGCTGGCTCACCGAGACGGTGTTCGTCGGTGCCACGCGTGAAGACGGCGACCACATCGTGATCACCATCTACGCCGTCGGCTGAGAGGTGATCGCGTCGCCCCTCGACGGGGGCATGAAATCGTGCGCATGGGGCAGGCGGGCTCAACCGGGGAGAGCGGGTTCAGAGCTTCGGTGCGATGGCGTTGCCGGGGAGGTTGCCGTCGGGGTGCAGCGCGGTCTGGAAGCGACGCATGCCGGCCAACCAACGGTCGCGGTCCACGGCCTTGCGCTCCACGTACGTGGCCACCTCCGGATGGGGCAGCACGAGGAAACGCTCTTCGCGGATGGCATCGAGGCACATTGCGGCCACGTCGCTCGGGTCGAGCACGCCGTCGCCGCCCGCCACGCCGCCGTCGAGCATGGTGGTGTCGGATGGGTCGAAGCCCTGGAAGTCGGGGCTGTTCTGGATGATATTGGTGCGCACCGCCTGCGGACACAGCACCGACACGCGGATGCCCTGATGGTGATGCGAAACGGCGAGCCACTCGCCGAGCGAGACGGCGGCGGCCTTGGTGATGGAGTACGCCATGCTGCCGATCTGGGTGAGCAGACCTGCGGCCGATGCGGTGTTGAGCAGGTAGCCCTCGCCTCGGGCGATCATCGAGGGCAGCACGGCACGTGCGGCATAGATGTGCGCCATGCAGTGCACCTCCCACATGCGCTGGATGGCCTCGTTGCTGTCTTCCAAGCCGGCAGAGGTGACGAAGCCGGCGTTCGACACGAACAGGTCGATGGGGCCGTGTGCAGCTTCGGTCTGCTCCACGAGTCGCTGGATCGCAGCCTCGTCGCGCACGTCGATGGCCACTCCGGTGCCGTTCACGAGTGCCGCAACACGGTTCGCCTGCTCGGCCGAAAGGTCGGCCACCACCACGTGGCGTGCCCCAGCCTGATGCGCGGCCACGGCGATTGCCTCGCCGATACCCGAACCGCCACCCGTCACCACGACCACTCGATTGTTCAGTTCCATGCCCCGACCGTATTGCGTCGCCACTCCCGCATCGCACTCGGGCTTCTCGGTGGGATTCTTCCCAACGCACCTTCGCGGTGGCATGGTTCCCGGAAACCGGGAACGAACCCGCCGAGATCAGGGCGCGGCGGGGGAGAACGCTTCGATGAGGGCAGCCAGTTCCAGCGGCCGGTCGCCCTGCACGCTGTGACCAGCGCCGTCCACGTGCTCGATGAGTGCAGACGGGTGACGACGACGTAGTTCGGCCTCGTGTTCGTCGCGCAGGATGCTCGACGGCTCCATGCCGCGCGCCAGCAACATCGGCACCTGCACGCCCTCGATGATCTTCCAGAGCATCTCCGAACGCTCGTCGGCGTCGGCGTCGGCGGCCGGTGCCTCGGGCACGATGTCGCGGTTGCGGGAATGGCGCCACACCCACGAACCGTCGGCCTGCTGCAACGCGTTGTGCAAGATGCCGCGGCGCAGTGAGCTCTCGGAGCGGGTGGGGTTGAACTCCATCGTGCGCTTCAGCAGCTCGTCGAAGTCGGGGAACGACGACGGCCCGTTGATGAACTTGCCGATCACGGCGGTGGCCGCATCGTCGCGCGACGGCAGCACATCGACCAGCACGATGCGGCGCACCACGTCGGGGGCAGCGTCGTACAACGCCAACGTGCTCAGGCCTCCCAGCGACATGCCCACTACCGCAGCAGCGTTCGGTGCAAGTGCCCTCACCACCGTGGCGATGTCGTTGCCGACATCGTGCAGGGATGCCGCGCCGCGAATACTGCCGTCGGAGTGACCATGTCCGGGAAGATCGATGGCCACCAGCGGCCGACCGAGCGCCATCGCCACGGTGTCCCATGTATGGGCGTTCTGGCCGCCACCGTGCAACAGCACCAGCTCGGGCTCGGTGGTTCCCCACACGAGCGCGCTCAGGCGATGACCCGGCCGCACCTCCACCGACTCGCGTCGAACCACCGGTGGTGTGTCGAACGGCAGGCCGAACTCTTCGGCGTTCTCATGGAACAGGCCGAACTCGTCGTACTCGAGAATCCCCATGTGGCCGAGATTACCGAGGCTGGTGCGTCAGCCTTCGGTGCAACGGTCCGACGTGGCGTCTGCCGGCCGCCAGAACTGGGTGCCGTCTACATCAACCGCCAACAAATAGTCGTTGGGAAAGGTGCGATCCACGGCGCTGGGCAGTCGGTCGAGCGCGGCGCTCAGTTCCGCCGCCTGCTCGGGTTCGATGGTGGAGGGATCGGTGGTGAGAACCCACGCGTCGTGCCACTCGGGCCCGCTGATGTACGGGATCGTGAAGTCGAGCACCGCCGGTGCGTTCTCGTATCCGAACAACGTGAGCATCAGCTCGTCGGGCACCTCGCCACCCACTGCGTACGACACTGTTGCGGACCAGTTCCACGCCATGCCGATGAGCTTGGTGCCGTCGCAGAAGCCGGCTTCCTTCACGGCAGGCAGCAGTCGTCCGAGGAACGATGCGGTGTCGGTGTCGACGAGCAGTGGCGCGTCGTGGGCGCCGATGGTGACGGGTGTGGTCTGCTGCGCCACGTCGATGGCATCGAAGGGATGGTGCCTGCTGTCGACGATGTTGCTCGTGAGCATCGCCAGCGCTGCGAGCGCGAGCAGTCCGATCGACGCGGTTCTCGCCGGAGCGGCGCCGCTGCAGATGAGTACGCATGCAGCTGCCAACCAGAGCAGCAGGGCGGCAAGACCCATCTGGTTGTAGATGCCCATGGCCGAACCGAACGCGAATGTGACCGCCAGCGCCACGAGATACAGCCCGAAGGCCACCGCCCGCCGCCGTGCCGCGGGGTCGGTCTGCTCCCAGTTGGCCAGGAGATGCAACAGGGCGCCGAACAGCAGCAGCACGGTGGCGTTGGCCGTGCCCGTCCATGCGAACCGGAAGGCCGGACTTTCGGCCCCGAGCACCGGCCACGGCACTGCGGTGCCGACCGCAGCGAGGAGTACGAGCGCGAGTGGGGTGCAGCGCAGCCAGGCTGCTGCTTGCGGTCGGCGTCGCAGCGCGACGGCCGCAACGATGGCCAGCGCAACGAGCGCCAGGGCAGCTGGCTGCAGGTGTCGGAGCTCCCGTACGGCAACTTTCGGTGTTCGCAGCAGGTCGTGGAACGC
>CAIXIJ010000081.1 GCA_903919455.1 uncultured Acidimicrobiaceae bacterium
CCATCGACGATGGTGGTGTTGTCCTTGGTGATGATGACGCGCTTGGCCTTGCCGAGCAGGTCGAGGGTGACGTTCTCGAGCTTGAGACCGACTTCCTCGCTGATGACCTGACCGCCGGTGAGGACGGCCATGTCTTGCAGCATCGCCTTACGACGATCGCCGAAGCCCGGAGCCTTCACAGCGGCGCTGTTGAAGGTGCCGCGGATCTTGTTCACCACGAGCGTGGCCAGGGCCTCGCCCTCGATGTCTTCGGCGATGATGAGCAGCGGACGGCCACTCTTCATCACGGTCTCGAGCACCGGCAGCATGGCCTGGACCGTGCTGATCTTGCCCGAGTTGTAGAGGATGTAGGGCTCTTCGAGCACCGCTTCCTGGCGCTCGGTGTCGGTCACGAAGTAGGGCGACATGTAGCCCTTGTCGAACTGCATGCCCTCGGTGAACTCGAGTTCGGTGCCGAAGGTGTTGCTCTCCTCCACCGTGACGACGCCGTCCTTGCCGACCTTGTCGATGGCGTTGGCGATGACTTCGCCCACCGAGGCATCGGCGGCCGAGATGGTGGCGACGGCGGCGATGTCGGCCTTGTCGTCCACTTCCTTGGCCTGGTCCTTGATGCTCTGGACTGCAGCCGCGACGGCCTTCTCGATGCCCTTCTTCAGGCCCATCGGGTTGGCGCCAGCGGCCACGTTGCGCAGGCCGTGGAGCACCATGGCCTGAGCCAGCACGGTGGCCGTGGTGGTGCCGTCACCGGCGACGTCGTTGGTCTTGGTGGCGACTTCCTTCACCAGCTGGGCGCCCATGTTCTCGAAGGGATCGTCGAGTTCGATCTCCTTCGCGATGGACACACCGTCGTTGGTGATGGTGGGGGCGCCGAACTTCTTGTCGAGGACGACGTTGCGGCCCTTCGGCCCGAGGGTGACCTTGACCGTGTCGGCCAGCTTGTTCACGCCGGCTTCGAGGGCGCGGCGCGCTTCCTCGTGGAACTTCAGTTGCTTCGCCATATTGGTTCAGTGGCTCACTTCTGCACGATCGCGAGGACGTCGCGGCTGGTGAGGATCAGCAGATCCTTGCCCTCCACGGTCACTTCGGTGCCGCCGTACTTGCTGTACAGCACGGTGTCGCCGACCTTCACGTCGAGCGCGGTGTGCGCGCCCTTGTCGTCGCTCCAGCGGCCGGGGCCGACGGCCAGGACTTCGCCCTGCTGGGGCTTCTCCTTGGCGGTGTCGGGGATCACGAGACCCGAAGCAGTGGTCTGCTCGGCCTCGTTGGGCTTCACGACGATGCGGTCATCGAGGGGCTTGAGATTCATGGGTGCAGGCCTCCGTTGGCAAGAGCACTCGTATGGTTCAGGAACCGGCGTCGTTAGCACTCGGCCGGGGTGAGTGCCAGACTACGGCCACGAGCTACCCGTTAGCAACCGCAAGCCGCGAGTGCTAACCGGTCTTCTCTGCTCGACGCGGGCATGAAATCCTGCCCAGGGTGCACGAATTCCTGCCGACGTGGGGTGCGCGCCTCAGCCGACGAGGCTGACGCCCAACTCACCGGCCAGACGCACCAGAGTGTGCAGCGGTAGCCCCACCACGTTGCTCACGCTGCCGCGCACGCGTTGCACGAACACCCCGCCGGCGCCCTGCACCGCATAGGCGCCAGCCTTGTCGAGTGGTTCGCCGGTGCCCACGTACCACTCGATGGACGCTGGTGTGAGCGGCGCGAACGTGACCAGCGACGTGACCACATCGTGCACCACGATGTGGCCGCGACGTACCGCCACGCCGGTGTGCACTCGGTGCGTGCGGGCCGACAACTTCCGCAGCATGGCCTTCGCGTGCTCGGCGTCGTCGGGCTTGGAGAGGATCTCGCCACCGAGGTCCACCGTGGTGTCGGCGGTGATGACCAGCGCGTCGGCATCGGCCTGCACGGCATGCGACTTGGCGATGGCCAACCGACGCACGTAGTCGACCGGCGTCTCACCGGGCAACGGTGTCTCGTCGATGTCGGGCGACACAACGGTGAACTCCACGCCGAGTTGCCCCAAGAGGTCGCTGCGCCGCGGCGAGGCCGAGCCCAGCACCACGAGGGTCATCCGCCCGACACCGCCATGACGGCATCGTCGTCGGGCACAGCGTCGTCGTCGAGATGATCGAGGTAGTGCTCGGGTAGCGCCACGCGAATGGGGCCGTTGGTATGGCCGCGGCGAATGCGCTCGCCGCCGGGCACGATGACCGTGGCGGGGTCGAGCATGCCGATGAGGTCGTGCAACTCGCCGAGCGTGCTGACCATCGCGAACTTGCCGCGCATCTCGCCACCCACCGGATAGCCGGTGAAGTACCACGCCGTGTGCTTGCGGAAGTCGCGCATCGCCAGGTTCTCGCCCATGTGTTGGGCCAGTAGCGCAGCATGACGCGACATCACGTCGCACACCTCGCCCAGCAGTGGC
Source organism: uncultured Acidimicrobiaceae bacterium (assembly GCA_903919455.1). Lineage (GTDB taxonomy): Bacteria > Actinomycetota > Acidimicrobiia > Acidimicrobiales > Ilumatobacteraceae > UBA668. Next base: position 2,435 of record CAIXIJ010000081.1, read on the forward strand.
GTGGGCTGAATGGCGCGACCGTTCAGGGCATCGACGAGATCGCGGAACAGCCAGGGCCTGCCCAAACAACCGCGACCCACGACCACGCCGTCGCAACCGGTGTGGCGCATCATCGCCACGGCATCCGATGCCTCCCAGATGTCGCCGTTGCCGAGCACGGGAATCTCGGGCACCGCAGCTTTCAGCTCGCCGATGGCATCCCAATCGGCCGTGCCGGCATAGTGCTGCTCGGCCGTGCGAGCGTGCAGCGCGATAGCCGCCACACCTTCGTCGGCGGCGATGCGCCCAGTCTGCACGTACGTGAGCAGGCTGTCGTAGAGCCCCTTGCGGAACTTGATGGTGACCGGCACGCCGTAGGGCGACGCAGCCTCCACGGCAGCCTTCACGATGGCCCGCAGCAGCTTCGGTTTGGCGGGCACTGCTGCCCCACCGCCACGACGCGTCACCTTGGCTGCCGGGCAACCGAAGTTCATGTCCATGTGTTCGATGCGGCCCTCGCCGCACAGCTTGCGCACGGCCTCGCCCACCATCACCGGGTCGCTGCCGTAGAGCTGCAGGCTGCGCGGCGTCTCGTCGGGAGCAAACGTCATCATCCGCTCGGTCTTGGCATTGCCGTGCACCACCGCAGTGGCCATCACCATCTCGTTCACGTACAGCAGGCCCGGGGCGAACTCGCGACACATCGTGCGGAAGGGCGCGTTGGTGACGCCTGCCATCGGCGCCAACACCACCGGCGCGACAGGAGCGAGCGACCCGATCTTCACGGCCCCGTACGGTACCTGCGACTCTTCCCCAAGAGGACCGGGCGGGGAGGGCACGAACTCAGGAGGGGACGGTGCCCGACTGGACGGCCACAGGGATGCCGCCGTTGGTGGTTTCCAACATCGGCACCAACGGCAGCTTCAACCGAGTGACCGGCGTGTCGCGCGAGGCCAGCAACGCCACGTGCCAGCCGCGGGCGCGCTCGCGCAGCACATCGCCAAACCGGTCGTAGAGGTCGCGCACATCGGGACCACCGACGCGGGCCCCGTACGGCGGGTTGCTCACGATCCAGCCAGCGGTGGAGGGCAGCACCAGATCCGACGCGGCGCGGCGCTCGGCGTTGATCTGCCCAGCGACACCGGCGGTGGTTGCATTCGCCAGCGTGGCTGCCACGGCGCCGTCGTCGCGGTCGAATGCCAGCAACGGCGGGCAGCGCTCGATGACATCGCTGTCGGCGCCCTTCACCAATCGTTCCCACGCCACGGCGTCGAACGACGGCCACTGCATGAATTGGAACGTGCGGTGGCGACCCGGGGCGATGCGACGGGCTCGCATGGCGGCCTCGATGACGATGGTTCCCGAACCGCAGAACGGATCGACGAGGGGCTTCTTCACATCCCACTCGGATGCCACCAACAGTGCCGCTGCCAACGTCTCGCGCATCGGCGCCTTACCGGCCGGACCGCGGTAGCCGCGCTTATGTAGCGCGGGCCCTGTGGCATCGATGGAGACCGTCACCACATCGCGCTGCACACGCACCAGCACCTGCTGCGTGCCCTCACCACGGCCGATCTGAGCAACCACGCGCTCGGCAATGGCCCCGGTGTGGAACAGCTTCGACTTGCCGTCGGTGGATGCAGCCACATCCACACCACCCGCCGGCAGCCAGGCCGACCAATCGATGCGCGCCAGGCCAGCCGTGAGCGTGTCGAACCCATCCGCCTTGAAGCGGGCGACTCGAACCAGCACGCGGGTGGCCATCCGCGATTTGAGGTGCACGGCCCACAGTTGCGGCCAGGTGAGCGAACAGTTCACGCCGCCGTGGGTGACGTTGGCCGGCCGCACGCCGAGCTTCACGAGTTCGGCCTGCACCATCGGCTCCAGGCCCGGGGCAGCGACGACGAAGGCTTCGAGGCGTGTGCTCACGGCAGGAACTGCAGACGCATGTTCGGGTAGGCACCAGCATCCAGCGACGTAGGCCCGTCGCTGCGCAAACGGTGCCACCCGGCAGCGGCGATCATCGCCGCATTGTCGGTGCACATCGCCCGGCTGGGCAGGAAGCCATGGATGCCCACCTCGGTGCACACCGAAAGGAATCGTTCGCGCAGCAGCGAGTTCGCCGCCACGCCCCCACCGAGCACCAAACCTTTGGCACCCACCTGCTCGGCGGCGCGGCGGGCCTTCTGCACCAACACATCGACCACCGCCGCCTGGAACGAGGCGGCCACGTCGGCCGTGGATACGTCGGGGTGCTTGCGTACGTGGTTCATCACCGAGGTCTTCAATCCGCTGAAACTGAAGTCCAGCCCTTCGTGGAGCATGGCTCGCGGGAAACGAATGGCCTCGGGGTCGCCGTGCACGGCCTCGCGGTCGATGGCGGGGCCTCCGGGATATTCGAGGCCGAGGAACCGGGCCACCTTGTCGAATGCCTCGCCAGCGGCATCGTCGATGGTCTGCCCGAGAAGTCGGTAGCTGCCGTGATCCTGCATCTCGATGAGCATCGTGTGGCCACCCGACACGAGCATCACCACGAGCGGGAACTGCAGCGTGGGGTCTTCGAGGAACGCTGCGTAGAGGTGCGCCTCCATATGGTTCACGCCGATGAACGGCACGTCCCACGTGAGGGCCAGCGCCTTCGCTGCCGACACACCTACCAGCAACGCACCGATGAGGCCGGGCCCCACGGTGCACGCAACGGCGTCGATGCGCTCGGGTTCCACACCGGCTTCCACGATGGCGCGCGCCACCATGGGGTTCAGTAGATCCAGGTGGGCGCGGCTGGCGATCTCGGGCACCACACCACCGAACTGGGCATGCAGATCCACCTGCGTGCTCACGGCGCTGCTGACCACGTCGTAGCCACCCATCACCAGGGCAGCAGCAGTTTCATCGCAGCTGGTCTCGATGCCGAGCACGAGGGTGTTGTCGTCCACCGGGCGCATGTGGCGGTTCATCGGGCAGCCTCCGGGCACAGCTCGCGCAGGCGAGCACGATAGGAGGCGTCGAGGATGCCGTGCCGCCACATGACGATGGCGTCCTCCACGTTCTCGTAGTAGTTCTTGCGAATGCCCGCGCTCTCGAAGCCGAAGCGTTCGTACAGCGCCTGTGCACTGGTGTTGCTGACCCGGACCTCCAGCGTGAGGCCGGTGCTACCGCGTTCGATGGCGGCCCACGCCAGTTCGGCGAGCAGACGGGTGGCCACACCCTGGCGCTGGTAGCGAGCACCGACGGCGATGTTCGTCACGTGGCCGTCGTCGCCCGCATAGAGCATTCCCGCATAACCCATCAGGGCGCGACCTTGCAGCGCGGCGAGGTACGTGCGCTCACCGCGACGGAACATCTCCAGCTCGCTCTGGAACACGTTGGCCGACCACGGCTTCGGGTACGACGCATGCTCGATGGGCATCACATCGGCGAGGTGCTTCTTGCGCAACGGTTCGACGGTCATGCCGTCGGTGGCCGACTTGCCCAGCAGCCGCGACAGCACGCTCACGACGCCACCTCGCGAGTGCTCCAGTTGATCTGCGCGTCGGGAGCACGCAGATAGAGCGGCTGGATCTCCCACGGGTTCACCCACTCCTCGCGTAGCGCGCGGGCGTGGGCCAACTGCACCAGTGGTGCTGCCGACGGGTACGAGAGGAACTGCTCGGCGAACTCGCAGCGAATGCTGGCATCGAGTTCCTCGCGATAGCGCAGGGCTCCGTCGCCAACGAGGATGACGTTCTGCCCGCGGGCCATCAGGTCGGCGGCGAGATCGTCGGGCGAACCGACACGCGGTTCGGTGACCCGTTGAATACCACCCGGCACCGCGAGGTAGAAGGCGTAGAACAGTTCGCCCTTGCGAGCGTCGATGACGGCTGCAATGGTGCGGTCGGTATAGCGCAGGGGGAAGGCCAGCAGGTCGAGCGAACTGATGCCGATCATCGGGACTCGTAAGGCCTGGGCAATCGCCTTGCCGGCCGCCAAACCCACCCGCATGCCGGTGAACAGTCCGGGGCCGATGTCGACGGCGATGGCACCGAACTCGCTGATCTCCACATCGGCCTGTCGACACAGGAACTCGATGGCTGGGGTGAGGGTCTCTGCGTGGCGACGGCCCCGCGACACCTCGAACTGGCCGAGCACACCTTCGTGCCCGCCGATGGCCACGCTCACCTGGGGCGTCGCGGTCTCGATACCAAGGATCAACATTCGAAGGTTCCTAACGCGGCCGCAAGGCGTTCCCACCGGGTGGCCCAGGTGCGGCCCGTGCCGTTGATGGTGATGGTGCGAACGTTCTCGTCGTCGAGGTCGGCCACCAATTGCACGAAGAGATGATCGCCCAAGCTCTGGGCCACCACGTCGCCCCACTCCAGCAGCACGATGCCGTCGTACTCCAGCAACTCGGCCAATGCCAGGTCGGCGACCTGATGGTGGGTGCTGAGTCGGTAGATATCGGCGTGATGCAACGTGATGCGGCCTGCGTCGTAACTGTGCACCAACGTGAACGTGGGCGAGGTGATCGGCTCGGTGACGCCCAACTCGGCGCCGAACCCCTTCGCGAAGGCTGTCTTGCCCGCACCCATCTCGCCCGCCAGCACCACCAGATCACCGGAGCGCGACATGCCCGCAATGGTGGCCGCAATGGCAAGGGTGTCGTTCAGTGACGATGCGCGCAGATGCAACATGACACCAACGATGCTAGAGCGCGGTCAGGTGACGCGGCGGTCCACGCGAGCCGAGATGCCACACACGATCTCGTACGCAATGGTGCCGAGCGCGTTTGCCCACTCGGTAGCGGTGATTCGTTCCGCACCCTGGTGGCCCAACAACACCACGTCATCGCCCACTTCCACGATGTCGTCGCCGATGTCCACCATCAGTTGGTCCATGGTGATCACGCCAACGATGGGTCGACGAGCACCACGGATGAGCACCTCTCCCCCACAGTTCCACAGCCGCCTCGGCACACCGTCGGCGTATCCGATGGGCACCGTGGCCACCGTGGTGTCGGCGTCGAAGGTGTGGCGTAGTCCGTAGGAGATGCGATCGCCGGCGCTGACGCGCTTCACCATCGACACTCGGGCATGGAGCGACATCGCTGGCCGCAAGCCAAGTTCCTCCACCATGCGATCGACACCGCCGCCGGGCGAGATGCCGTAGATGGCAATGCCGGGTCGCACCATGGAGTAACGGGCACGAGGATGGGCAATGGCCCCGGCTGAGTTCGCAGCATGCACCAGCAGCGGACGATGGCCGGTGGCGCTGAGATCGTCGAGCACCGCGTCGAAGCGATCCAGTTGTGTGCGGGTGAAGGGGTCGTCGAGTTCGTCGGCGACGGCGAGATGGGTGAACACGCCCTCCAGCCACGCGGCCGGCGACTGGGAGACAGCATCTGCCAACGCGACCGCATCGGCGGGCCGTGCACCAACGCGATGCATGCCCGTGTCGATCTTCATGTGCACCGGCACGTCGGTGGCGTCGATGGCCTCCAGCGCTGCGAGGTACTCGGGGCGATACACGGTGAGCCGAAGCCCGTGTTCGATCGCCGATGGCAGCTCATTGTGCGGCTGCTCGGAGAGCACCAGGATGGGTGCCTCGATGCCCGCCTGACGCAGCTGCACGCCCTCTTGCACCAATGCCACGCACAATCCGCTGGCGCCACCCGCAAGCGCGGCTCGTGCCGCCGTGACTGCGCCGTGCCCGTAGCCGTTGGCTTTCACCACAGCCCAGACCTGCACCGGCCATGCCGAACTGGATCCATCCGCTAACGCGCGAACGTTGTGCTCGATGGCCGACGCATCCACGTTGGCCCACGCCCAGCGGCTCATGACGCGCACCTCACGCCAGGCTCTCCAACACCGCCGGCAGCAGGTCGGGGATGTCGCCTGCAAGGAACCCCTGCGATGGCCCGGAGCGTGCTGCCCGACCGTGCAGCCACGCACCGGCAGCGGCCGCCTCGAACGCATCGAGGCCCTGGGCCAGCAGTGCCCCGACGATGCCTGCGAGCACATCGCCCGTGCCCGCGGTGGCGAGCCGTTCATCGCCCGCAGTCACCACGAGCACTCGTCCTGCAGGGTCGGCCACGACGGTGGCGGGCCCCTTCAACAGCACCACCGCACCCGTGTCGGCCGCCAGGCGACGTGCCGCCACCATGCGATCTGCGCCGGGCACAGCGCCGGTGAGCAGCGCGAACTCGCCGTCGTGCGGCGTGAGCACCGTGGGCCGCATGCGCTGACGCAGCAACGCACCGGCCCCCTGCGCGTTCCACGCCATCGCGAACAACGCGTCGCCGTCCACCACCGTCGGTACGGCGGCTTCCAGCACAACGGCGCGCGTCTCTGCGGCAGTGGAATCGTCTCGGCCGATGCCCGGGCCGATGACGAGCGACTGGAATCGAGCGAGCCCATCCAGCACCGAGCGGCCCCAACCGATTCCATGCAGCGGACGCTGCACCACTTCCACCGGTGCGTCCACCACCAGGCAGCCCACCCCACTGAGTTGCACCATCCCGGCTCCGGCGCGGGTGGCGCCACGCGCCGCCAGCACAGCAGCGCCCGTCATCCCCACACTGCCGGCGACGAGCCGTACCGCCGCCACCCACTTGTGCGCGTCGAGACGTCGTTCCGGCAGCCACGCAGCCACGTCGCTCCCCTGCACGAGATGCGCATGCGCGTGGGCCGCAACTCCACTACTGAGACCGATGTCGGCCACTTCCAACTCGCCCGCATAGGCGCTACCGGGCGGCATCAGCAGGCCCGGCTTCAATGCCTGGAACGTGATGGTTCGATCGGCGGGAATCGCGGTGCCCGACACGGCACCGGTGAGCGCATCGACGCCGCTGGGAATGTCGACCGCCAACACCTTCGCATCGCCCACGTCGGGGGCGTTCCACACACCGTGAAACCCCGTGCCATAGGCGGCATCGATCACCAGGTGGGCGACCGGCAGCACGGCCGGACAGCCGTCGGCGGAGAACAGCCGCACCTTCACCCCGCGCTGCTCGAGCAGACGAGCAGCAACTCTCCCATCGGCACCGTTGTTGCCTCGGCCAGCGATGACATTCACGGTGCGGCCGTAGGTGCCGCCGAGCATCCGCAACGCCGATCGAGCAACAGCGGCCCCGGCTCGCTCGATGAGCGCGTCGATTCGGTGAGCCTCAGCCGCGTCGACGGCGCGCATCTCGGCAGGAGTGAGGATGGGCAGCATCGCCCGCGACACTACGCCGCTTGGTGTTCGGCCACCACGTGCGCGATGGCTACGAGGTGGGTGTGGGTGATGCTGAGGTGCCAGTGGGTGATGCCCCGGTCGACTGCCAACTCCAAGGCTCTGCCGGTGATGGCCAGCATCGGCTGACCACTCTCGGCTCGCGTGACCCACACCTCGTGGAAGCCGAACGCACCCAGCCCCACACCCATTGCCTTCATCACGGCCTCGCGAGCTGCGAATCGAGCAGCGAGCGACGGCACGGGATCCACCTTGGGCGACACGTATTCGAGCTCCTCAGCGACGAACAAGCGGTCGCGCATCGTGGGTGTGCGGTGCAGTGAAGTGCGGAAGCGCTCGACGTCGACAGCGTCGACGCCCACTCCCTTAATCACGCAACACCAGGTTCACGAACGGCGCCAGTGATCGGCCGCATCGCTGATGGGCAGGATCAACAGGTCGGCCACCGGCAGATCGGCCAGCAGGTCGTCGCGGAAGTCGCCTTCGGTCTCGGTGACCCAGTCGACCAGGCGGTCGTAACGACGGTCGTAGCCCTGCAGCACACCGCGCATCGTGGCGGCAGGCAGGTGATCGTGGAAGCGAACGTGCAACAGCGTGATGCCGGTGCACGTACCGCCCTTCACCTCGGGCACAAACACCACGGTGCGGCCATCCTTGCGGCCGCGGGCAACCAACACTTCCTTGTCGCTGGCCACGCGGCGCTTGGTGCCCACCAACTGCGAGTTGGACTCCACACGACTCGTCACATCGCGCGACAGGCCGCCACGATCGACGATAGAGATTGTGGCTCCCACCTGCGGATCGCCCTCGATGGCGTACCGGGTGTAGCCGGCCACCGCCTCGACAGCAGGCGAGAGATCGGCCAGCACCTTCAGCGTGCGATAGCTGATGCGATCGCGGCCTGCACCGGTGGACAGCAATTCCTGCACCAGCGGACGATCGAGCACGCCTTCGTCGTTGCGGCTGATGCCCACGGTGACGGTCTTGGCCTGATGCTTGATGGCATCGACCGGGCGGGTGAGTTCTTCGATGGCCCGCGTGAGCGCAGCGGTGAGGTCGTCGACCAGCGCGCTCGGCGTGGCGATCTTGCCG
>CAIXIJ010000082.1 GCA_903919455.1 uncultured Acidimicrobiaceae bacterium
ACGAGGGTTGCGCTCGTTGCGGGACTTAACCCAACATCTCACGACACGAGCTGACGACAGCCATGCAGCACCTGTCACTTGGTTCTCTTGCGAGCACCCCAGCTTTTCGGCCAGGTTCCAAGGATGTCAAGTCTGGGTAAGGTTCTGCGCGTTGCGTCGAATTAAACCACATACTCCACCGCTTGTGCGGGCCCCCGTCAATTCCTTTGAGTTTTAACCTTGCGGCCGTACTCCCCAGGCGGGGCACTTAATGCGTTAGCGACGGCGCGGATTTCGTTGGTTGAAACCCACACCTAGTGCCCAACGTTTACGGCGTGGACTACCAGGGTATCTAATCCTGTTTGCTACCCACGCTTTCGCTCCTCAGCGTCAGTATCGGCCCAGAGCAGCGCCTTCGCCACCGGTGTTCCTCCTAATATCTGCGCATTTCACCGCTACACTAGGAATTCCCCACTCCCCTACCGAACTCTAGTCACAGCAGTATCGGATGCAGGCTTTGGGTTGAGCCCAAAGTTTTCACACCCGACTTACCGAACCGCCTACGAGCTCTTTACGCCCAATAAATCCGGACAACGCTTGGTGCCTACGTGTCACCGCGGCTGCTGGCACGTAGTTGGCCGCACCTTCTTCTGCAGGTACCGTCATTTTCGTTCCTGCTGAAAGCGGTTTACAACCCGAAGGCCTTCTTCCCGCACGCGGCGTTGCTGCGTCAGGCTTTCGCCCATTGCGCAAGATTCCCCACTGCTGCCTCCCGTAGGAGTCTGGGCCGTGTCTCAGTCCCAGTGTGGCTGATCATCCTCTCAGACCAGCTACCCGTCGATGCCTTGGTGGGCCGTTACCCCACCAACAAGCTGATAGGCCGCGAGGCTCTCCCGATCCAGTAACCCTTTCGTCAGCGCGCCATGCGACGCTCCGACGTCATCCGGTATTAGCAGTCGTTTCCAACTGTTATCCCAGAGACCGGGACAAGTTCCTCACGTGTTACGCACCCGTTCGCCACTAGGTCTTCCGAAGTATTGCTACTTCATGGACCTCGTTCGACTTGCATGTGTTAAGCACGCCGCCAGCGTTCGTCCTGAGCCAGGATCAAACTCTCCAACAAAACCGTGCACGGCTCGCACCCGAAGGTGAGAGCCGAGTCGATTGCTAGAGCCGTGCGCTCCATCGGGGAATAGCCGATGTGCCGGCGCACAGATCTGACTTGATTTGCCACAGGCTTGGGAGCCCGTGGACTTTATGAATTGACAGACAGCATCCGACGACGACCCGAAGGGCGTCTTCGTTGCTGACCGCACTGTTGTTCAGTCTTCTCTTCCGTTTTCAAGGAGCCGACGCTCTGACGAGCGGTCGCTCTGGCACACAGCTTGGCTGTTGGTGCCGGTTCCGGAGGCCGTTCTGGCTGTCCGGAGCGAGTAGCAACGCTATCGCTGCCGTTCCAGTCAATCAACCTCTTGGCAAAGTTTTTCCGACAACAAACTCGCGCTTTCCCTTGCGGAGCAGCAGGAAACCACCGCTGAGCAGGTCGGATGCCATCAGTAGGCCATCGGCCTCGAGCACACGATTTCCGGCGCGAACAGCACCCTGTCCGAGCAAACGCGCGACTTCGCTATTCGACTTGGCGACACCCGCCTCGATGAGCAGTTCGTGCACCCGAAGGTTCTGGATGTCGTCTGGCAGCGCCACCGACGGTGCCTCAGCCGCCACCACGGCCAGCGCACCGGCAGATGCGGCTGTCGGGTCGCCGCCAAACAGGACGTTCGCTGCTTCTGCTGCGGCGGTCGCTGCCGCATGGCCGTGCACCATCCCGGTGAGTTCGTCTGCGAGCGCTCGTTGCGCAGAGCGACGCTCTGGCGCCCCTGCGTGCTCCTCCAGCAGACCTTCGATCTCCACGAGCGGGCGCAGCGAGAGCATCTTGGTGAACGTGCCGACCATCTGATCGTCGACCTGCATCCAGAACTGTCGGAACTGGTACGGCGACGTGCGAGCGGGGTCCAGCCACACAGCGCCGCCGACGGATTTGCCGAACTTCGAGCCGTCGGCCTTCACCATCAAGGGGTGGGTGATCGCGAATGCCTGCTTCGACAGTCGGCGACGGATCAGTTCCACACCGGCGGTGATGTTGCCCCACTGGTCGCTGGCACCGGCCTGGAGCTCCACGCCGTGCGCCTCGTACAGATGCCTGAAGTCGTTCGCCTGCAACAGCATGTAGCTGAATTCGGTGTACGAGATGCCGTGCTCGCTGTCGATTCGGCTGCGCACCGAGTCTTTCGCAATCATCTGGTTGATCGTGAAGTGCTTGCCGACGTCGCGAAGGAACTCCAACATCGAGACCGACGTGGTCCAATCGGCGTTGTTGACCAGCGTGGCCTGGTACGGCCCGGGCTCGAAGTCGAGCAGCTTGCTGAGCTGGGCCTTGATGCACTCCACGTTGTGGCGCAGTGTCTCGTCATCGAGGAGGTTGCGTTCCTCGCTGCGCCCGCCCGGGTCGCCGATCATTCCCGTGGCACCGCCAGCGAGCGGGAACGGCCGGTGGCCAGCCATCTGGAACCTGCGCATGAAAAGTTGGCCCACGAGGTGACCAACGTGCAGCGAATCGGCGGTTGGGTCGAAGCCGATGTACAGACCGATCGGCCCTTCAGCGAGACGGGAGCGAAACGCTGCGAGGTCGGTGGTGTCGTGCACGAGGCCGCGGGCCTCGAGATCGGCGATCAAGTCCATAGACGGCAATGTTGCCATGCTGGGCACCAGTTCACTCTCCTCGGTTAGCGTCCGGGCGATGGCAACTACCGAGGAGCTCACCCGTCGCTTCCGCGACTTCGCCAGAACGGGCACTCACAGCAGGGCGCCGTTGTACTCGAAGCTCGCCGCTGCCATGGCTGACGACCCCGACGTGGTTCGCCTTCTCCAGGCGGCGCCGGAGCCGCAACAGATCCCCGTGCTGCTCTTCGCGTCGGTGCACCACCTGCTGCTCGGCGGTGAGGGCATTCGGCTCGCGTCGCACTATCCGAACCTGTCGTCGACACCGGTCGACGATGATCCGGTGGGGGCATTTCGCGAATTCGTACTTGGTCACGCCGACGAACTGACCGAGCTGATCTCCACCCGCCATACTCAGACCAACGAGGTCGGCCGCTGTGCGCAGTTCCTCCCGCCCTTCGGCTTGCTTGCTGCCGAGGTGGGCACACTCGCCCATGTCGATGTGGGAGCGAGCGCGGGGTTGAACCTGCTGCTTCCCCGCTACTCATTCGACTTCGATCCGGGCGGACGTGTCGGCAGGGAGTCCACCGTGCATCTGCGCTGCGAAACCCGTGGCAACGTGCCCGTGCCCACCGAGATGCCGCATATTGCTGCATCAATCGGGCTCGATCTCATGCCGATCGATGTGGGCGACGACGAAGAAGTTCGGTGGCTTGAGGCATGCGTATGGCCCGACCAAGCCGACCGTTTCGCCCGCCTCGTGGCCGCCATCGAGTTGGCCCGTGCCGCTCCGCCCGATGTACGCCGAGGTGATGCGGTGGCCGACCTCGCCGCCATCGTGGAGGAGGCGGCCATTCATGGTCACCCGGTGGTGACCAACAGTTGGGTGCTGAACTATCTGCCCTACGGCGCCCGGCTCGACTTTGTTGCGGCGCTCGACCGCATCGGCGCCGCCATGGACGTGTCGTGGGTGATCGCTGAGGCACCCGGGCAGACGGTGGGTCTACCGGTGCCCACCACCGACCCACCTGAAGAGATCACTGTGGTGACGTTGGTTCGTTGGCGCAACGGTGAGCGCACCGTGCAACGCCTCGGCACCACTCACCCGCACGGCTACTGGTTCCGCTGGGAGCCTGCCGACGCCTGAGGAGGCACCATCCACCGGCGAGGCCAGTCGACGGCCTGAGAGATGCCCACACGAGGTGTCACGATCGGCATCAGCGGCGGTGCCACACCATCGTCGAACAACTCTGCAAGCCGGCCATCCCACGAGCGGTCGATGCCGAGTTCCCGAGTGAGGCGTCCGGGCCCCACGGTGCGTGCCGACGGAGTGCCGGGCAACTCCACCGCCCGAATCAGCACCGCCTGTCCGTCGCCCTCAGCGCCGGTGACCAGGTTCACGCAGTGATGCAGGCCGTAGATGAGGTACACGTACCAGTGCCCCGGGGGTCCGAACATCGCAGCGTTGCGCTGGGTGCGGCCACGGAACGAGTGGCTGGCTGGATCGTCGGCCGTGTACGCCTCCACCTCGGTGATGCGCGCCAATCGACCATCGACGCGCATCAACTGGTTCAACAGGCGTGGCGCCACCTCCGTGGCGTCGGCCTCAGCGAACGTCGCCGGTAGTCGCCGCACGAAGTTCGGCCAGCTTGATGCGGAACCGTTCGAGTTGCACCGCCACGGGCGCGGGGCCGGCCCCACCGGGGGTGGTACGACGCTGCACCGACACACCCGGTGCCACCAGCGCGGCGGCCTCCGGGCCGAGCGCGGGGTCGGCCGCCACCAGATCGCGCAGCGCACCCTCCCCTGCCAGGGTGCGGCGAACGAGCGCGCCAACGATGGCGTGAGCGTCGCGGAACGGAGTGCCGCGTTGCACCAACCACTCGGCAAGATCCGTCGCGGAACTGGTCTCTGCATCGGCCGCGGCCTGCATGCGTTCGGGCACCCACGCGGCCGTGGCGATCATGCCGGTGACTGCGCCGAGCGCCAAGCGAATCTGATCCATCGCGTCGAACAGGGGCTCTTTGTCTTCCTGGTAGTCGCGGTTGTAGCTGAGCGGCAGACCCTTCATCGTGGCGAGGAATCCGGTGAGATCGCCGATGAGGCGGCCAGCCTTGCCACGGGCGAGTTCAGCGATGTCGGGGTTCTTCTTCTGCGGCAGCATGGAAGAGCCGGTGGCGTAGCCGTCGTCGAGCTTGGCGAACCCGAACTCGTCGGTGGTCCAGAGCACGAATTCCTCACCCATGCGCGACAGGTTGATGCCCACCAGCGTGAGCACGAACAGCGCCTCGGCAATGTGATCGCGGGAACCGACTGCGTCAAGCGAGTTCTCGAATCGCCCCGCGAAGCCGAGCTCGGTGGCGGTGAAGTCGGGGTCGAGCGGCAGCGACGAACCGGCCAATGCACCAGCGCCAAGTGGCGAGACATCGATTCGCTCCAGGGCGTCGAGCATGCGCTCGACATCGCGACCGAGCGCCCAACCGTGGGCGAGCAGGTGGTGTGCCAACAGCACCGGTTGCGCGCGTTGCAGATGCGTGTAGCCGGGCAGGTACGTGCCACCCGCTGCCTCTGCGCGCTGCAGCAGCACGTCCTGCAGTGCGACCACTCGTTGCGCCACCACCATCAGTTCGCGCTTCAGCCACAGGCGAACGTCGGTGGCCGACTGATCGTTGCGGCTCCGGCCGGTGTGCAGCTTGGCTCCAGCCGGGCCAGCAAGTTCCGTAACACGTCGCTCGACAGCGGTGTGGATGTCTTCGTCGCTGGGTCCGAAGGCGAATGATCCGTCGCCCATCTCGGAGGCGACCTGCTCTAGCGCAACGAGCACGGCGTCGCGTTCTGCCTCGGTGAGGATGCCCACGCGGGCAAGGCCGCGCACATGTGCCACGGAGCCGGCGATGTCGTCGGGCCAGAGGCGCTGGTCGAACGACAGACTCTCCGTGTACGCCATCAACTCTGCGGCTGGACCACCTTCGAAACGACCGTGCCACAGCGTGCTCACGACAGACCCGCCAGTTCTCTCAGATGGTCGCGCAATGACTCGCCACCGACTCCTTCTTCAGCCACACACAGGAGGGTGTCGTCACCGGCCACCGTGCCCAGAATGCCGGGCAGACCAGAGCGGTCGAGCGCAGATGCCACCACGTGTGCGCAACCCGGAGGGGTGCGCAACACGACCAGGTTGCCGCTATGACGAACCTCGGCCACCCACTCGCCCATCACCCGACGCAATTGATCCTCCGGCGCGATGCGCTGCGGCTCGTACTCCGGGATGGCGTACACCGTGTCGCCTCCAGGCACCCGCACCTTCACTGCACCGAGGTCGTCGAGGTCGCGCGACACCGTTGCCTGTGTGGCGGCAATGCCATCCTCTGCCAGAAGGTCGACGAGTTGCGGCTGGTTGGTGACCGCGTGCTTGGCGATGAGCCGAGCGATGGCCTGTTGACGTTGCACCTTCGATGCCATGTCAGCGAACTCCCATCAGAAATGCCAGCGCTCCGCGCGCGGCGTGCAATCGGTTGTGTGCTTGAGCGATGACATGGCTCTGTGGGCCATCAATCACCTCGGGCATCACTTCGTAGCCCCGATACGCCGGCAGGCAGTGGTAGAAGCCGGCGCCCGGTGCTGCAGCAGCCATCATCGCGGCGTCGACGCCGTACCCCTCGAACACCTTCACCCGTTCAGCTTTTTCGGCTTCCTGGCCCATGGATGTCCAGGTGTCGGTGTGCACCGCGATGGTTCCTTCAACAGCGTCGAGCGCACGCGCGGTCTGGCGCACCTGGCCCGCTCCGAGCGAGTTCAGTCGCTCCAACTCGGCCTGTGTGCAGTCGTAGCCCACTGGGCAACCCAACGACACGTTCACTCCGAGGATCACGCAGATCTCGGCAAGCGAACGCGACACGTTGTTCCAGTCGCCCACGAACGCCACCGTCCGATCGTCGAGCGAACCATGCACCTGCTGCATGGTGAGCATGTCGGCCAAGGCCTGCAACGGGTGCGACCAGTCGCTGAGCATGTTCACCACGGGCACCGGACTACACGCCGCCATGCGCACGACCTTGTCGTGCTGGAACACACGCGCTGCGAGCAGCGCGTGGTAGCCGGCCATCACGCGGGTGACGTCCTCCACGCTCTCGCGCACGTCGAGGCCGATCTCCTCGCCACGGGTGTACACGGGGTGGCCACCGAGGTGCACCACCGCCATCTCCATCGAGTGCCGTGTGCGGTTCGAAGGCTTCTCGAAGATCAGGGCAACACCCTGGCCATCGAGCACGTTGGGAAGACCGGGACGCTGCGCGAGTTGCAGCATGGTGACGAGTTCGTCGCTCGTGAAATCGGTGATGTCGAGCAGGTGCCTGGTCATGACGCCACCTCCTCCAGTACGGACCGAAGAATGGCCACTGCTTCGGCGATTTCGGCCGACGACACCGTGAGCGGCGGCGCAAGTCGCAGCGCCGTGGCGTTCACGGCGTTGGTGACGAGGCCACGTTCCAATGCGGCGAGGTACACGGTCTTGGCATCCACGCCATCGAGTTCCATCGCAAGCAACAATCCGGCACCGCGCACCTCGGTGACGTGCGGCAGTGCGCGCAGCGCAGCGCTGAGTTCGGCTCCACGCTCGCGTGCGAGCCGCGGCGCATCGATGCGGTGCATCTCGTCGATCACCGCACTGACAGCCGCTGTGGCGATGGCCGTGCCGCTGTAGGTGCTGCCGTGATCGCCCGGCTGGAACACGCCGGCCACGGAACGCTTGGCCCACACCGCTCCCACAGGAAAGCCATTGCCCATCGCCTTTGCGAGGGTGACCACATCCGGCACCACGCCGGCGTGTTGGAAGCCGAACCATTCGCCGGTGCGAGCGAAACCGGTCTGCACCTCGTCGATCATCAGCAGCAGGCCGCGTTCGTCGCAGAGCGCGCGGACTGCCCGCAGGTAGTCCGGGTCGGCGGGCACGACTCCGCCTTCGCCCTGCACGGGCTCGAGCAGCACGGCGGCGATGGTCGGGTCGATGGCTGCTTCGAGGGCAGCAAGGTCGTTGAAAGGAACGTGTCGGAACCCGTCGGGCATCGGCTGGAACGGCTCGTGCTTGGCCGGTTGCCCGGTGGCCGCCAACGCTGCGAGGGTGCGACCATGGAAGCTGCCATAGGCGCTGATGACCCCGTGACGCCCACGACCGCCGAACTTGCGCGCCAGTTTCAGCGCCGCCTCGTTGGCCTCTGCTCCGCTGTTGCAGAAGAACACCTGGCCCTGCTCGCCGGTGGCAGCCTCGAGCATCGAGACCAGTTGCACAGCGGCACGCGTGGCCACCGGGTTCGCAAAGAAGTTGCTGACGTGCAGCAGCGTGGTCGCCTGCTCTGCGATGGCCTTCGCCACCACGGGGTTCGAGTGCCCCAGCGAGGTGACTGCGATACCGCACAGGAAGTCGAGATACCTCTTGCCAGACGAGTCCCACAGCTCGGTGCCGCTACCACGCTCGAACATCACCTGCGGAGCGCCGAAGACGGGCATGAACGGGCAGTACTGGAGACCGCCCTCGTCGAATGCGTGCGAACTCATCTGACCATCGTTCCAATCCCCTCGTCGGTGAAGATTTCGAGCAGCAGCACGTGGGGAATGCGACCGTCGAGAATGTGGGCGCGACGCACGCCGTTTCGAACCGCATGCACGCAACTCTCCACCTTCGGGATCATTCCCCCGGCGATGGTGCCATCGGACATCAGTGCATCGAGTTCATCAGGAGTGGTCTGGCGAATGAGGCTGTCGGGATCGCTCACCACACGGCGCAAGCCCTCGATGTCGGTGAGGTAGACGAGTTTCTCGGCACCGAGCGCCTCGGCAATCGCCCCAGCGACGGTGTCGGCGTTGATGTTGTACGCCTGACCCAGTTCATCCGTACCGATGGTGGCCACCACGGGCACAAACTCGTCGTCGAGCAGCGCCTGAAGAATGGTGGGGTTGATGGACTCCACATCGCCCACGAAGCCGAGCTCCGGGTCGCGAGCCGTAGCTCGAATCAGACCGGCGTCCTCGCCGCTCACGCCAACGGCAAGCGAGCCGTGCACATTGATGGCTGCCACGAGCTGCGGGTTCACCTGACCGATGAGCACCATACGCACGATGTCGACGGTCTCGCTGTCGGTGACGCGCAACCCGTTGCGAAACTCGGTGACCTTGCCCAACCGTTGCATCAGATCGCTGATCTGCGGACCGCCGCCATGCACCACCACCGGCCGCATGCCCACCTGGCGCATCAGCACGATGTCTTCCGCGAACAACTGCAACGCGTCGTCCTCGCTGGCTCCAGCAAGCGCGTTGCCGCCGTACTTCACCACCACCACCTGGCCGGCGAACCGGCGGATGTAGGGAAGGGCCTCGACCAGCACGGCCGCTTTGTCGAAGGGTGTTGCGCTCACGGATACATCCCTACTGCCGCCAGACCAGCGGTCTCCGGAAGCCCGAGCGCCACGTTGGCGGCCTGTATGGCACCGCCCGACGCCCCCTTGGCCAGGTTGTCGATGGCGCAGATCGAGATCACCGTGCGGGTGCGCTCGTCGAATCGAACCGTGAGGTGAGCGGCGTTGCTGCCCATCACAGCCTTGGTGGAGGGCGAGGTCTCACTGACCACAACGAACGGTTCACCGGCGTACGCAGCAGACATCGTTGCCAACAGGGACTCGGTGGACATATCCGCTGCGGGTTTGGCGTAGCACGTTGCCAGGATGCCGCGATTCATCGGGGCGAGATGCGGGGTGAACAGCACCCCTGCGCCAACCTCCTGTTCGATCTCGGGCGTGTGCCGGTGGTCGAGCAATCCATAGGCCTGCACATCCTCGTCGGCGCTGCAGAAGAGGCTGGAGTGCTTGAGACCGCGGCCGGCACCGCTGATGCCGGTGATGCTGTTCACCACGATCCCGGATGTCTGCACCAAGCCAGCCCGTACGAACGGGGCCAGGGCCAGTGTGGCGGCCGTGACATGACAGCCGGGCGTGGCGACGAGCCGGGCCCCCTTCAGCGCTGCGCGGTGCAACTCGGGTAACCCGTAGACCGCCTCGGCCAGCATCGCCGGTTGGTCGTGCTCGAAGCCGTACCAACCCGGGTACAGCGAGGCGTCCTTCAACCGATACGCGGCCGACAGGTCGACGATGCAGCCCACGGAACCCACCAATTGCGGCGCCAAGGCCATGCTGGCCTCGTGCGGAAGCCCCAGGAACACCACGTCGAGGCCTTCGGCCCGGGCTGGGTCGAAGGCCTCGAACACCAGATCAGGGAACTTGGCAGCGAGGCTGGGATACAGCGAGGCTGCCCGTACCCCTGCCTGCGTATCGCCGGTGGCGTACGCCACTTCGAAGTCGGGGTGCTGCGCACACAACCGCAGGAGTTCGGCGCCGGTGTAACCCGACGCTCCGAGGATGCCTACTCGCGTCATAGACGCATGATCATACAGATTCTCGTATTGTCATGCAACGCTGACGGGGTCCGCCACGAACCGCACATCGACGGTCGTGACGCCGAGGCCGCCGAGCATGGTCGTGAGCATCGAGCGCACATTCGCCTGAGCGGTTGCCAGCAGATCGGTGGACACCGCAGCGTCAGCGATCTTCTTCGATGCGGCGTCGTAGAGCGTCACTTCGCTGGTTGGACTGTCGCTGAAGATGCCACCGATGCGGTTCAGAATGCCGCGGTCGCGGTTCATCACATGGCTGAGCGAGCGGTCGAACTGCGGCTCCCCGAGGGTCGCCATCGGCACCTCGATCGTGGCACTTGTGCGATCAGCGCTGAACACCACCGCGCCATCTCCGAGGTGCGAGAAGTCGACCACCGCATCCACGCTGGCGACTGCCACGAACTGCACCCGTTCACCGGCGAGGGCCGCAGGCAGATACTTCACGTCCTGCTCCTGGTCGATGGTGACCTCGAAGCGGCCCTGGGCGGCGTGGTAATCCGCAAGATCGCGGAGGTCGAGCAAAATTGGCGGCGCCGAGTGATCGACCGTCTGCGTGGCGAACGGGTTGCCGATCTGCAGACCCACCCCCACTGCAAGAGCGACCAAGGCCCCGACCACCAACCCCACGATGAGGGTGGGAAGTGACCGACGACGCGGCGAGCGCTGCTGGAACATGATGTTCTCCTTCGGTGGCCCCCTGTGGCCCACCGAACGGTTTGGACGTGCAGAATGGGAGTGTGAGTTCCCACGACGCACCAATTCCTGGCTCCACCAAGGGCCAACTGCTGGTGGCCACTCCCCCGCTCGTCGATCCCAACTTCGATCGCACCGTGGTGTACGTGCTCGAGCATCACGATGACGGCGCCGTGGGGGTCGTGCTGAATCGGCCAACGATGCACCAACTCCCCGACGGCATCGCCCGCTGGGAGCCTCATCTCAGCGGGCCTTCGGTGCTGTTCGACGGCGGCCCAGTTGCAATGGATGCATTGATCGCGCTGGCCCGGGTGGAACACCCCGACGACGATGTGTGGAGCCCTGTGGTGGGCGACCTTTCATCGGTCGATCTTGCGCTCGACCCCGGACTGGTGGCGGAAGGAGTGCACTCGCTGCGCGTGTTCCGCGGCTATTCAGGCTGGGGGGCCCACCAACTCGAGGGTGAACTGGCCGAAGGCGCCTGGATGGTGCTGCCGGCCCACGCCGACGACGTGTTCTGCTCCGAACCAGACAGCCTGTGGCGCGCCGTGCTGCGCCGCCAAGGCGGACGCGTTGCCTGGGTGGCCAACGCCCCCGACGACCTCAGCTCGAACTGAGCAGCGCTCAGCGCAGCGAGGCGCCGAGCTTGGCGACACCCGCGATGATCTTGTCGCGCACCTGGGCCACATCGGCATCCGTGAGCGTGCGATCCGCGGCCTGCAGACGAAGGCGGTAGGCCAGGCTCCGGGTGCCGTCTGCCGTGCCCTTGCCGCGATAGACGTCGAACAGCGACAGGTCCACCAGGCCGTTGCCGGCTCCTTGCCGGATGGCCTTCTCCACCTTCTCTGCCGAGACCGAATCGGGGACGGAGAACGCAAGGTCGAAGTCGCTCGAGGGGAACCGACTGGTGGGCTTCCACTGGGCGATCTTCGGTTCTGCGGCCAGCAGGATGCTGAGGTTCAACTCCAACACCGCCACGCGCTCGTCGATGCCGTAGGCGTCGAGCGCATCGGGGTGCACTTCACCCACGGCACCTACGACGTCCTTGCCCGCCGACAGCGTGGCCGAGCGAGTGGGATGCAAGCCGACGGGCACGTTGCTCTGGTCGACTCGGGCGCCCCAACCCATGGCAGTGACGAGCTCGCGCCAGATGGTCATGGCTGCTGTTGCATCGCTGCCTGCCAACACGATGGCAAGGGCTTCGTACTCGGCGGGCAACACGTCGCTGCTCGGCGGGTATACGTGGCCGATCTCGAACAACGCAACGCCGGACCGGCGATGCGACTCGTTGAACTCGACTGCTTTCAGCAGGCCGGGCCGCAACGAGGTGCGCAGCACGTCGTCGCCCACCACCAGGGGATTCAACAGGCGCACGGCCTCCGGGGCGAGGCCTGCTCGCTCGAGGTCGCCAGCAGCGAGGAACGGGTGCGGCATTGCCTCGCTGATGCCGAGGCCGAGCAAAACCTCGCGCAGATGACGACGGCGTTGCTGGAGTGGCGAAAGGCCACCGGGCTGTGTGCTCTTCGGCACGGTCTTGCCCAACTTGCCGTAGCCAAAGTGTCGGGCGATCTCCTCAACGATGTCGATTTCCAACGTGCAGTCGGGTCGCCACGACGGCACGCTGACCTCGAGGTGATCGCCCTGCGCCTGGCAGGCAAAGCCAATGGGCTCGATGAGCGCGCTGATCTGCTCCGCAGTGAAGTTGGTGCCGAGCAACTGGCTCACACGGTGGGGCCGGACGGTGATGTGGGTGGTGCCGGGAAGATGCGCGTCGCTGCGCGCATCCACCATGCCGTCGTGCACCACTAGGTCGGGGCATGTGAGGCGGAGCAGTTCCACGAAACGGGCGATCGAGGCGTCGATGCCGTACGGGTCGGCGCCACGTTCGAATCGAGCCGACGCTTCGCTGCGCAGCCCCATACGAGCCACGCTGCGCAGAATGCCCATCGGCTCGAACCACGCGGTTTCGAGGGCGATGACACTGGTGCTGCTGCTGATCTCGGTGTTCTGGCCGCCCATGATGGCGGCAAGGCCAATGGGCCGATCGGTGGCGTCGCAGATGAGCAGATCGGCGCTGGTGAGCGTGCGCTCAACGTCGTCGAGCGTGACGATGGTCTCGCCCTCAGTCGCCAACCGAATACGAAAGCCGCCACCGCCCAGCGTGTGATAGTCGTACGCGTGATTCGGCTGGTTGGTCTCCAACATCACGTAGTTGCTGACGTCGACGATGTTGTTGATCGATCGCATGCCAGCGGCGGCAAGGCGTCGAGCCATCCAGTCGGGTGACGAGGTAACCGACACGTTGCTGATGACGATCGTGGTGAAGCGCGGACAACGGTCGCCGGCGACGATCTCCACCGGCGCACTCATGGCGGGCGACACCGGCGCGAGCGCCGTCGGGGCACCGCAGAGTGACAGGCCGAGATGTGCGGCGAGGTCGCGCGCCACGCCGAGGTGCCCGTAGGCATCGGGTCGGTTACGCAGCACGTCGAGGTCGTACACGATCTCTTCGCCTAGGCCGAGCGCGTCGCCATACGGCACGCCCAGCGGAGTGCCTTCGGGAAGAATGAGAATGCCGCTGTGGTCGTCGCCGAGGCCGAGTTCGCGCGCTGAGCACAGCATGCCCTCACTTGGAATGCTGAGAATCGGCTTGGGTTCGATGGCCCGGCCGTCGGGCATCACGGTGCCGGGAGTTGCCAGGGGGATGATGTCGCCGGGCTGCATGTTGAACGCCCCGCACCAGACATGACGCTCCACGCCATCTCCGGAATCCACGAACACTCGATGCACCTTCGCCGCGTCAGGGTGACGTTCGGTCTTCAGCACACGTGCCGTGATGACACCTGGCACTGTGCTGCCCACGTGCTTGACATCTTCCACGGCGAGGCCGAGATGGGTGATGGCATCGGCAATGGCTTCCACATCGTCGCCCACGGGCACGAGGTCGGTGAGCCAGGAATGAACGATCTTCATGTCGCTCGCCTCTCAGAACTGCTCGATGAAGCGGATGTCGTTGGTGTACATCTCGCGGACGTCGCCGACGGCGTGGCGCTCCTTGGCCATACGGTCGATACCGAAACCGAACGCGAAACCGCTCCATTCCTCGGGGTCGAGGCCACCGGCGCGCAGCACGTTGGGATGCACCATGCCGCACCCACCAAGTTCCAGCCAGTCGCCCTTCGGTGTGCGGATATCGAACTCGGCAGACGGCTCGGTGAATGGGAAGTAGCTGGGACGGAGTCGACTGGAGAAGCCGTCGCCGAAGAACGCTTTGGTGAACGCCTCGATGGTGCCGGCGAGGTGGGCGAGGGTGATGCCCCGATCGATGACGAGACCCTCGATCTGATGGAAGACCGCCAGGTGCGTGGCATCCGTGGTCTCGTTACGAAACACCTTGCCCGGCATGATCATGTAGATCGGCGGCGCGATGTGCTGCATCACACGAATCTGCACCGGCGATGTATGGGTGCGGAGCACGGTGCTGCCCGGGTTGCCGTGGTCGACGTAGAACGTGTCGTGCATGCTGCGCGCTGGGTGATCCGGCGGCATGTTCAATGCCTCGAAGTTGTACCAGTCGGTCTCCACCTCCGGGCCCTCGGCCACCTGGAACCCCAGGCCGACGAAGACGTCTTCGAGTCGCTGCCAGGCCTGGGTGACGATGTGTGCATGGCCTCGACCGGGCTTCGACAGCACTTCGGTGAGATCGATGCGCTCGGCCTCCAACTGCACAGCACGTTCGGCGCGCTGGAGTTCCTGAGCACGGGCCTGCACTGCGGACTGCACGGCCTGGGTGGCTTCGTTCAACGCCTGGCCCGCGGCCTTCTTCTCCTCGACCGTCGCCAGCGCGCCCAACCGTGTCTTGAACTCGGCGAAGGGGCCCCTCTTGCCGAGGAGTTCGGTTTCCAGCGCCCGCGCCTCGGCCAGCGTGGCCACGGCTGCGAGGCGCTCTACTGCGGCATCGGCTGCTGCGCGTACGTCGTCGATCATCTTGTTCTCCACTGCTCCAGAGTGTTTCTACCCGTTGCGCCGTTGCCGTGCGACTTCAAATGCCAACACGGTGGCCGCCATGGCCACGTTCAGACTCTCCGCTGCCCCTTCGTGAGGGATGGTGATCCAGCCATCGACGGGCGCATCGTCGGGTACGCCATGGGCCTCATTGCCAACCACGATGGCCACCCGTTCGGTGAACGCCGCGTCGGTGTATGCCGTGCCGTGATGCGAGGAGGTGGCCAGCAACGTGAGCCCGGCCGAGCGCAACTCCCCCAACTCGGCGGAAACGACGGGCACCCGGAACAGGGATCCGGCGGTCGCCCGCACGACCTTCGGGTTGAACGGGTCGACCGAGCCGGCGGTGAACACCACTGCATGTGCGCCAGCAGCTTCTGCCGACCGAATGATGGTGCCTGCATTGCCAGGATCAGCGATTCGATCGGCCACCATCACGAAGGTGGCCGCACCGGGCAACACCTGCGGACGCTGGTGCACCACCGCGATCACCGGCTGCGGGTGTTCGGTGGTGGCGACTCGCTCGATGACATTGGGCGCGAACTCGTACAACGGGGCATCGCACCGCACTGAATCCGCGCCCGGCGCCACGAACTGCGCCTCGATCTGCCAGCCGGCGGCAACAGCCTGCTGGAGCAGGCCCGCGCCTTCGACCACGAACACACCTTCGTCGGAACGCGCACTGCGGCGCCCCAAGAGGCGCCGCAGTCGCTGTACCTTCGGGCTCGAATACGTGAGCCCCGCAGGGTGGGGAGCGCTCAGAGCGCCGCCTTGGCCTGCTCCACGACAGCCGAGAAGGCAGCCGCGTCGTTGATGGCGAGATCCGACAGCATCTTGCGGTCGACCTCGATACCGGCAGCGTTCAGACCGGCGATGAACCGGCTGTAGCTGATGTCGTTCAGGCGGCAGGCAGCGTTGATGCGCTGAATCCAGAGGCGACGGAACTCGCCCTTCTTTGCCCGACGGTCGCGGAAGGCGTACTGGCCGCTCTTCATGACCTGCTCGTTCGCAGCCCGGACCGAACGGCTCTTATTGCCGTAATAGCCCTTGGCGCGCTCGAGCACCTGACGACGACTCTTCTTCGCGTTTACTGCACGCTTCACACGAGCCATGGTGTTTCTCCTTCTTCGATCTCTTCGTTCGTAGGGTTGCCGTCGGGGTCAGCGCTCGCCGAGCAGACGCTTGATCTTCTTCGCGTCGCCGGGGTGCACTGCGACCATGCCGTCGAGACGGCGGGTACGGGTGGACGGCTTCTTCTCGAACAGGTGCTGACGGTTCTGCTGCAGGCGACGGAGCTTGCCGGTGCCGGTCTTGGAGAACCGCTTCGCAGCGGTCTTGCTGGTCTTCATCTTGGGCATGGTGTTTTCCTGTGGGGTGTGTTCGACGATCCGTCAGGCGGGGTCCGCGGCCGGAGCTTCCGGTGCGGCGTCGGAGTGCTTCTTGGGTGCTGCCTTCTTCTCCGGCGCGATGACCATGGTCATGTTGCGTCCTTCGAGTCGGGCCTGCGTCTCGACCTTGCCGGCGGCGCCGACTTGTTCGAGCACTTGATCGAGGATCTTCGAGCCCAGTTCCGGGTGGGCCATCTCGCGGCCTCGGAACTGGAGCGTGACCTTTACCTTGTGGCCCTCTGCAAGAAACTCCTGCATGTGACGCACTTTGGTGTCGAAATCGCCCTTGCCGATCTTCGGACGGAATTTCACTTCCTTGATCGAGACCTGCACGGTCTTCTTGCGCGATTCCTTGGCCTTCTGGCTCTCCTCGTAGCGGAACTTGCCGTAGTCCATGATTCGGCACACGGGCGGCGTGGCCATGGGCGCGACTTCGACGAGGTCGAGGTCGAGCTGGCGGGCCAGCGTGAGTGCTTCGGGCAGGGCTTTGATGCCCAACTGATTGCCGTCGGCCCCGATGAGGCGAACCTCACGGGCGCGGATGCGCTCGTTGTACCGGTGTTCTGGTTGCTGCGGCGGTGCTATGGCTGCTCACTCCTGTGCAATGGGTGTGTCCCCTCCTGTGGTGGCGATGCGAAGTCGCCGAACACGACGGAGACACACCGCTTCAGGCGGCATGCTACGCAATCTTCAGTGACCCGGAGCGCACCTTCAACCTCGAGAGGCAGGTGGCCGGGTGGGGCTATGCCGCGAACGGCGCCCACTTCGCCTCAGTTGTCAGCCCGGTAGGGTACCAGTCGTGACCAGCGATGACACCACAACCGACCTGGACGACACGATCGACGCTGCGGACGCTGCGTTGCGCGAGACCCGCGAGCGCCTCGCTGAGGTGCCCGCCGAGGTAGTGGTCACCAACCACGTGGTCGGTTTCTACGAACTCGCCGCCATCCACTTGAGCGCCAATCCGCCACGTCTCGCCGATGCGGCACTGGCCATCGACGCAATGGCCTGCGTGGTGGAAGGGCTCGGCGAGCGCCTCGGCAACGAGGCACCGGTGATGGCTGATGCGCTCAGCAACATCCGCATCGCGTTTGTGCAGATCAAGAACGCGACGGCTGACTGAACCGACCCATCGGGGCGCGTCGCACTCGACCACCATCCACCGTCACGCCCTCGGAGCGCAGCAACTGCGTCTGATCCATCTCGCTACCCGGCACCAGGCGGCCGCTGCTGTTCACCACCCTCCACCAAGGCAAATCCAGCTCGGAGCCAGCAAGCAGGCTGCCGACGAGGCGACAGAGCTTCGGGTAACCGGCATCGGCGGCGATATCGCCGTACGAGACCACTTCACCCTCGCGTAACGACTGGATGACCGCGATGATCCGCTGATCGCGATCGAGCACGTTCAGACCTTGGTGATGCGGGCAGCCTCGTAGCGACCGAGTTTGCCGAGCAATTCGAAGGTAACCGGCGTGCCAACTTCGATGTCGCGTGTGCCGTCGGCGATCTCGATGCAGTGGAACGGATACCGCTGCCCGTCGGCGGTGGACACCTCGCCCAGGCCGACACTGCGGTCGAATGCCGACACGACGCCGGTGGCGGCGCTCACGGAATGATCTTGGAGATCGGCAACTCGAGGATGCCGGTGGCACCGGCATCCTTGAGCGCAGGAATGAGCGTGTTGATCTGCCGCTTGGCGACCACGGTCTCCACAGCGAACCCGCCCTCGCCGGCCAACGGGTTCACGGTGGGCGACTTCATCGACGGCAGCAGGGCGACGACGGCATCGAGCTGGTTGGCGCTCACGTTCATCTTCACCAAGACCTTGCCCCGCGCGTCGAGCGTGCCATTTAGCAGCGTCATCAACTGGCCCATGGCATGACGCTTGGAAGGGTCGTCGTAGGCAGCACGGTTCGCAACCACTTCGGTGTAACTCTGCAGGATCTCGTCGATGATCCGCAGCCCGGCGGCACGCAGGGCGCGGCCGGTCTCGGTGATGTCGACGATGCAGTCGGCGATGTCGGGGATCTTGGCTTCGCTTGCGCCGTAGCTGAGACGAATGTCGGCGTCGATGCCCTTGGCGGCGAAGAACCGCTTGGTGAGTTCCGGGTACTCGGTGCTGACGCGCACACCCTGGGGAAGTTGTTCCACCGACGTGACCGACGAATCGCCCGCCACAGCCACGACCACCTTGATGGGCAACGATGTGGCCTTCGAGTACTGCAGTTCGCCCAGGCTGACCACGTCGCTGGCGGTTTCTTCCACCCAGTCGCGACCGGTGATGCCAATGTCGAACAGGCCCTCCGCCACATAGGTGGGAATCTCCTGCGGCCGCAGGATTCGCACCTCGGCGATACGCGGGTCGTCGATGGAGGCTTTGTAGTCGACCGATGATGAGCGCAGGACTGGCAGATCGGCCGCTTCGAAAAGCTCGAGCGTGGCCTTCTCGAGCGAACCTTTGGGGAGCACCAACTTCAGCACAGGGCCGAGGCTATCGGTATGCCGCTCAGTGAGCGGTGGGAGAATCGGCGAGCAGACGCAGGGCGTGCGGCAACACATCGAGGATGGCCCCGAGTTGTTCCACGCAGCCTTTGGGCGACCCGGGTGTGTTGCAGATGATCGACAACCCCCGAACCCCCACGATGCCGCGGCTGAGCCGGCCGAGTGGGTTCACCAAGCGCATGGCCTCGGCCAGACCCGGCGCTTCACGTTCGATGATCGCCCTGGTGCCCTCGGGTGTCTGGTCGCGCTGAGCGAAGCCAGTGCCGCCGGTGGACACCACGAGACCGGCGAAGCCATCCGTGAGCGACCGCAATGCGCCGGCCACGTTGTCGGTGCCGTCGGCCACCACCTGATGGTCCACCACATCGAACCCGTGCTCGATGAGCAGGGCGACGAGACCGGCTCCACTGGTGTCCTGCCTGGTACCAGCGATGACGCCATCGCTGACGGTGAGTACCTTTGCCTGCAGAGCGGGGGATGCATCGGTCATGACGTTCTACGGTACCGGAGCAGGATCATGCCGTCGGTGCCCGCATCGTGGGGCAGCACACGCCAACCATCACCCAGAGGACGCCACTCCCCTTCGGGCCGGTCGCCAATGACCTCGAACCCGATCGGCACGGTGTGCTCGACGGATTCAGCCGACAGCAGGGTGCACACGCTGTACACCAGGGTGCCACCCGGAGCGACGAGCGAAGCAACCGCGTCGAGGATGCGTTGTTGCAACACCGCGAGCTCCTCCACTGCCTTCGGCTGCATCCTCCAACGAGCATCCGGACGTCGTCGCAATGTGCCGAGGCCGCTGCACGGGGCATCCACCAGCACGTGCTGAAAGCTTCCGGGGGCGAACGGCGGCGTGAGACCGTCGGCCGCGAGTGGCAGCACTGATGTGGCGCCCAAGCGCTGGGCATTCTCCGCGACCAGTCCGACGCGTTGCAGTTGCAGGTCGGCGGCCACCACCGTCGCACCACCGGCTGCGATGGCGGTGGCCTTGCCACCCGGCGCCGCGCACACGTCGAGCACCAGATCGCCGGCTGACGCCGGTACCGCTGCAGCAACCCACTGGGATCCGAGGTCTTGCGTATAGCCGTCGGCGCGTTCGGTAGCCGAAGGCGCTTCGTTCATCGCCTCCATCGCAGCGATGGCATCGTCGATGCCGAGTTCGGAGGTGAGCCGCTCGACGATCCAGTCGGGGTAGCTCAGCCTCACCGCATCCGATGGCCAAACCATCGGAGTAGTGGACACTCGGCGCAGGATCGCGTTCACGAATCCGCGAGCTCGCTTGGGTGCCAGTTCCACGGTTTCTCCCACCGCAGCGTGCGCCGAGACACCCATGAAGTGCAATTGATATGCCCCTAGGCGCAAGAGCGTGCGAATCTCCGGGTCGGGTTCGCTGCTGACGAATCGGTCGACCAGTGCATCGCACGCGCGGCGCATCCGCGTGGTTCCGTGGACCAACTCCGTGACGAACCGACGATCGCGGTCGTCGAGACGGCTGTGCTGCAGTTGCGAGGCGGTGACGAGATTGGCGTACGCGCCGTCCTGATCGATGCGACACAGGCAGTGATACGCCACTCCCCTTGCCGTGGCTGCCGAACGCGGAACGCTCATTCGAAATGCTCGTCGGGCAACAGCCGTGCACCTCGGGCGAAGTCGGCAAACGGCATGGGACCCTTTCCTTCAGGCTGCACGGTGACGGGCAGCAACTCATCGGCCACGAGATCGGCGGCCAGCACCTTCACGCGCTTACCGCGCAACGTGGTCCAGGCACCTCCGAGACGCACCAGGCGATCAATCTGCGCAGCAGGGGCAGACCAGTCGATGCGGAGTTCCTCGGGTCGAATCTTCGCCGCGTAGAGCGGCTCGCCCGCTTGGGGCACCGGATGTGGCAGCGGCGCACCGAGTGCATCGATGAGTTGACGAGTGCCGACAGCGACAAGCGTGTCGCGTAGTTCCGCAGCGGTGCATCGAGACTCGATGGGCACGTGCACGGTGGAGAACACCGGACCGGTGTCGAGACCTTCTTCGAGCTGCATCAGGCACACCCCGGTGACCGAATCGCCAGCGAGTAGCGCTCGCTCGACTGGTGCAGCGCCGCGCCATCGCGGCAGCAGCGAGAAGTGCAGATTCACCATGGGCACCTCAGCCAGAACGTGCGGGCGAATGAGCTCGCCGAAGGCCACCACGACACCAAGCTCGATGCGCTGACCGAGCACATCATCGACGTGATGGCTGACGGGGATACCGAGCTCCATCGCCGCCGCTTTGACAGGACTGGGGCTGAGCTCCCCACCTCGACCACGGCGCTTGTCGGCTCTCGTGACCACCATCGCCACGTCGTGACCGGCCTCCACCAACGCGTGCAATGGTGGCACCGCCATGGCCGGCGTGCCGAAGTACGCGAGGCGACAATGCAACGCTGTGGTGGTCAACGCAACTTCAGGCGTCGCCGCTGCGGTGCCTGCGGGGCCTCCTGGATGCGCCGGTACTCCGCCATGGCCTCTTTGCGTTGCTCCGGTGTCATCCGGTCGAACATCAGCACGCCATTGAGGTGGTCGATCTCGTGCTGGAACACGCGGCCAAGGAAGTCGTCGGCCTCGATCTCCACTTCCTCGCCGTCGAGCGTGATGCCACGAATGAGCACCTGGTTCGGACGGAGGATGTCGACAAACAACTCGGGAATGCTGAGGCAGCCTTCGGTGTACACGAACTCGCCTGCGGACTCCACGACCACGGGGTTCACCAACGCCATCGGCTCGTCGTCGATGTCCCAGACGATGACCTGCTTCTGCACGCCGATTTGCGGGGCAGCCAGCGCGCAACCGGTGTCGGTGGTGTACAGCGAATCGAACATGTCGTCGACGAGCCGGGCAATTTTGCCATCGACATCCGTGACTGCACTGGCCTTCGACTTGAGGACCGGATCACCGAAGGTGCGGATCTGCTGCTCCATGCTGCAAGGCTAGCGACCGATGTCGGCGCCCGGTTCCCACTACTTCGATGAAGAACCCACCACGGAGTCTGCTCCGCGAGATGTGCAGTTGTTGCTGCCCGATGCGCAGCTCACGTTGCGCACCGACCGCGGCGTGTTCGGATACGACCGAGTGGATGCCGGTACCAAACTGCTGCTGTTGCGCGCACCCGTACCGGCCACCAGCGGCGATCTGCTCGACATCGGTTGCGGCACCGGAGCAATCGCGCTGACGATGGCCACTCGCTCCCCCGGTGCCACCGTGTGGGCCATCGATGTGAACGAACGAGCCCGCGAGCTGTGCCGCGGCAACGCCGAGCGGAACGGCCTGTCCAACGTGCGTGTGTGCGCGCCGGAGGATGTACCCGGCGACGTCGCTTTCAGGAGCATCTGGAGCAACCCGGCGATCCGCATCGGGAAGCCGGCGCTGCATGCCATGTTGCTGCAGTGGCTGGCGCGCCTCACCGACGATGGCACCGCCGTGCTGGTGGTGCACAAGCACCTCGGAAGCGACTCGCTGCAGGCGTGGCTACACCAGCAGGGCTACCCGACCGAGCGATTGGCATCGTCGAGCGGATACCGAATTCTTCGTTCAGGCTCGAGGCGGGTCGATCTCGACACGCAGTCGTGAGCCCTTCGGGCGCGGTGTTGCGGCGAGCACCCCGCCCAGTTGGGTCCATGTGTCGGCACGCACCATGGCGCCCTTCGGCGTGGGAGCGAACTCGAGTCCGGACGCGGTGGCAAACGGCACAGCCTCGGCCCCTTCGATGACTGCGAGCGCTCGAAATGGTGGCAACCCGAGCATCGACCTGCGCTCGAGTTCCGCATCGGCCAACCGCCCAGGATCGCCCAATTGCACTGCACGCAGTAGTGGATGATCGGGCACGAAGGTCTGCACGAGAATTCGGCCGCCACGTTCACGACTCCCGACCAGCCGAGCCGCCCTCACGATGAGTGCGAGCGCCTGCTCCGTCGCTCGGTAACGCGGTGCGAGCAGCTCTGCATCGAAGTCGATGAACGCCACGACATCGACGTTGCGCACGCGGTGCAGCACGGCTTCGGTACCGACGTACACGTCGGCTTCGGGCAGATCGCCGGTGTCGCCGGTGACGCTGACCACAGGCCTGTTGGCGGCTGCCTCGAGTTCCTCGCGCAAGCGCGTCACGCCCGGCTTCACCACCGCCATGGCAGCCGAGCCGCATTGCTGGCACACCATGGGCCGTTCGGTGGCACAGCGGCCGCACACCAGCAGACCACGGTCGTCCTGCGCCACCGCAGCATCGCATCGTTCGCACCGTTGCAGTGCCTTACAGCTTCGACAGGCGATCAGGCGGGCCCGACCCGATGTGTTCAGGACACACACCACTCTCGTGCCTGCGGATCGGAGCTGTGCGATGAGCGAAGAGCTGAGCAGCGATCGTTTCCACGGGTCTTCGTCGGTGCGATCGACGATCTCGACGAACGGCCAACCGCTCGCCGCTTCCGAGGCGCTGGGGCGCTCGAGTCGGTCGCCAGCCCAGTGCAACGCGGTGGCGGTAGGGCATGGCGAGACCAGCACGCAGGCAGCACCGGCGCGCCTGGCGCGCTCGATGGCCACGTCGCGCGCATGCCACGTGGGGGTGCGTTCATCCTGCAATGACTCGTCGTGCTCGTCGAGCACGACGACGCTGCGTAGATCGGGGCACGGCGCCCAGACAGCAGTGCGCGTGCCCACCACCACATCCACCCCGGCCGCGGCTTGTGCCCAGTCGTCGGGCAGCATGGCAACGGACAGCCCGAGACGTCGCAACCGGTTGGCGATCGCTCGTGTGGCCGCCGGCACCGGGTGCACCACGATGCACGGACCCTGGCGGGCAATGGCCTCCAACATGGGCAAGGGGTCGGTCAGCGGCGTGATTCGCCGCACCCCGGATACCACCGCGCCGGCGCCCGAGGTGATGACGGGGACGGTGCGTCGAGCAGTTGGAAGACCGGGCACCATGTTGGGAGGGTTCGCGGCGACCAGGAATGGTCGGATGCGTGGTGCGCCCCAGCGTGTCGCCGCCCAGTGGGCGAGGTCGACAATGTCGTCGGAGGGGCCTACCGACGAGAACTTGGCGATGGGCACGAGACGCTCGATCGGCAGAGCCGGATCGGGAGCACCCAACGACACCACCCACCCTCCGACTCGCCGACCATGCAACGGCACGCGCACCAACGAACCCACCGACACCCTGCCGACGAGGCCCTCGGGGACGAGGTAATCGAACACTTTGTCGAGGCCGGTGACATTGGGTACCACCCGGGCCACCAGCGCGGGCGTGACGTCGCCCGCGTTGCTCACACGCCGACGGCGCGCATGAATGCGTCGAGGCGGCTCAACTGCTCCCAGGTGAACTCCGGACGGTTGCGACCGAAGTGACCGTACGCCGCAGTGGCCTGGTAGATCGGACGCTTGAGGTCGAGATCCCGCACGATGGCGGCCGGGCGCAGGTCGAACACCGACGTGACGGCATCCACGATCTTGCTGTTCTCCACCTTCTCGGTGCCGAACGTCTCGAC
Source organism: uncultured Acidimicrobiaceae bacterium (assembly GCA_903919455.1). Classification (GTDB taxonomy): domain Bacteria; phylum Actinomycetota; class Acidimicrobiia; order Acidimicrobiales; family Ilumatobacteraceae; genus UBA668. The sequence continues at coordinate 24,239 of CAIXIJ010000082.1, forward strand.
CAGCACGCTCACCGGGTGCGCCATGCCGATGGCGTAGGCCACCTGCACCTCGCAGCGAGTGGCAGCGCCGCTGGCCACCACGTGCTTGGCGACCCAACGAGCCGCGTAGGCGGCCGAACGGTCGACCTTGCTCGGGTCCTTACCGCTGAACGCACCACCGCCGTGGCGGCCCATACCACCGTAGGTGTCGACGATGATCTTGCGTCCGGTGAGGCCGGTGTCGCCATGCGGGCCGCCGATGACGAACTTGCCGGTGGGGTTCACGTGGACGTCGTAGCCGTCGTCGGCGAACTGCTCGGGCACGATCGGCCGAATGACCTGCTCGATGAGGTCGGGGCGGATGACGGTGTCGCGATCGATGCCGTCCTGGTGCTGGGTGCTGATGAGCACGTGCGACAGGCGAACGGGGCGCCCATCCTCGTAGTCCAGCGTGACCTGGGTCTTGCCGTCGGGTCGCAGGTACGGCAGTACGCCAGCCTTGCGAACCTCCGACAGGCGCTCGCTCAGGCGGTGCGCCAGCCAGATTGGCATCGGCATGAGGTCGGGCGTGTCGTCGCATGCGTACCCGAACATCATGCCCTGGTCGCCTGCACCCTGCAGTTCGAGCTGGTCCTCGGCGTTGCCGACCGAGCGAACTTCCTCGCTCTTGTCCACGCCCTGGGCGATGTCGGGGCTCTGCTCGTCGATGCTCACGATGACGCCGCAGGTGTTGCCGTCGAAACCGTAGAGAGCGTTGTCGTAGCCGATGCCGTTGATGACCTCGCGAGCCAACTTCGGAATGTCCACGTAGGCCTCGGTGGTGATCTCGCCGGCCACCACGCACAACCCGGTGGTGAGCAGGGTCTCGCAGGCAACGCGCCCGTGCGGGTCTTCCCTCAGAATGGCGTCGAGCACGGCGTCGCTCACCTGGTCGGCCATCTTGTCGGGATGGCCTTCGGTGACGCTCTCGGAGGTGAAGGTGTACTTGCTCACGGCCTGAGGCTCCTCATGTGGTGGTGGCACGAATCTCGCACACAGTATCCAGTACTGCCTTCGCGATCGATCTTTTGTCGGTGAGCGCCACGGTGGTGGCGCTGCCGTCGGCACGCAGCAGCGTGACGGCGTTGGTGTCGTGTTGGAAGCCAACCCCTGGAGCGCTCACATCGTTCGCCACCATCAGGTCGAGTTGCTTGCGTTCGAGTTTGCCACGCGCATTCGCCACCAGGTCGCTGGTTTCTGCGGCGAAACCGACCAGCACCTGTCCTGCGGGCTTGGCGGCACCGAGGCCGGTCAGGATGTCGGGCGTGGGTTCGAGAATGATCTGGGGAACTCCCTGGTCCTTCTTGATCTTGCCGTCTGCTGCCGCCACCGGGCGGAAGTCGGCCACTGCCGCTGCCATCACCACCACGTCGGCCGTAGGTGCGAGTTCGCCGAGCGACGCTTGCATCTGTGCTGCGGTCTCGACGGCTCGAACCTCCACGCCGTGAGGCACCGGCAGTTCCACCGTGCTGACGAGGGTGACGCGAGCCCCGCGAGCGGCGGCCTCGGCGGCAATGGCATAGCCCTGCTTGCCGCTGCTGCGGTTGGCGATGACGCGCACGGCGTCGATGGGTTCGCGGGTACCGCCTGCGGACACGACCACAGTGAGGCCGGCCATGGGGCCAGCACCCAGTACCTCGAGCACCTTGGCCACGATCGTCTCGGGGGCAGCCAGTCGACCGTGCCCGAGGTCGCCGCCGGCAAGACGACCGGACTCGGGTTCCACGATATGCACGCCTCGCGAACGCAAGGTGGCGATGTTGGCCTGCACCGCCGGGTGCTCCCACATCTCGGTATGCATGGCGGGGCACACCACCACAGGAGCCCGAGTGGCCAGCAGCGTGTTCGAGAGCAGGTCGGTGCTCAGGCCAGCGGCGTACGCGCCCAGTAGACGCGCCGTGGCAGGAGCGACCAACACCAGGTCGGCGGACTGGCCGAGCCGAGTGTGCGGAATGGGACTGGCCTCGTTCCAGAGACTGGTCTGCACCGGTTCGCTGGCCAGCGCCGACAGCGTGGTGCGACCGATGAAGTGTTCTGCACCGGCGGTCATCACCGGTACGACGTGTGCGCCACCGTCCACGAGTCGTCGGCAGACCTCGACGGCCTTGTAGGCCGCGATACCCCCGGTGACCCCGAGCACGATGCGCTTGCCGGCGAGCACGACCCGGCGATCAGGCAGTGGTGTCGGCCGCTTCGTCGGCCACTTCGGCCTGCGGCTCGACCCGGAGGATCTTCTTCGCGGCGATCTCCTCGAAGCTCTTGCTCAGCGGCTTCTGCGCCAAGGTGGCAACCTGGACCGGCACGATGAAGTCGGTGCCGTCGCGCAGATCGCGCTCGTAGGCGACCAGCTGACGGGCACGCTTGGCAGCCAGCGTGACGAGACTGAACTTCGAATCGACGCGATCGAGGAGGTCCTCGATCGGCGGGTTGATCATCGTGTCATACGTACGCTTCGACATGCAGTTGCCTCCTGAAAGCAGCGGTGCAGTCTACCGGAAAAGCGTCAATCAGCAGAGCGATGCTGCCGGATGATCTCCATCATCTCGTCGACCGTGCGTTCGAGGTCGTCATTCACGACCACATGGTTGGCGATCGCCAATCCCACCGGCTCCTCGTCGAGTGCCTTCTGCAGTCGCTGATCCACTTTGTCTTCGGGATCGCCTCGGCCACGCAGACGCCGCTGCTGCTCCTCGCGCGACGGGGGCAGCACGAAGATGAGCACCGCCTCCGGGTGCACCGACTTCACCTGACGAGCCCCATCAACCTCGATTTCGAGCACGACATCGCGTTGCGAGGTGACATCGGGCCGCGGTGTTCCGTAGTAGTTGCCGAGAAAGCTGGTCCACTCCAAGAACCCACCTTCCTCAATGTGGCGCTCGAAGGTGGCATGGTCGGTGAACACGTACGCAGTGTCGCGTTCCCCTGGCCGTTGTTCCCTGGTGGTCCACGACCGACTCAGCCACAGCCGAGGGTCGCGCTCCACTAGGGCGCTGACGATAGTGCCCTTGCCCACACCACCGGGGCCGGACACAATGAAGATGCGTGATAACGACACGGCGGGCAAGCCCGTCACGGCCTCACTTACCGAGCTGCTCGAGCAACGCTGCCTTCTGCTGCTGGCCGAGGCCTTGCACGCGGCGGTTGTCGGCGATGCCGACCTCCTCCATGATCTTGGCGGCCTTGACCTTGCCGACGCCCGGAAGCGACTCGAGCAGGGCCTTGACCTTGAGCTTGCCCACGGTGGAACTCGTGGACGCGAGCGCCTCGTTCAGCGAAACCTGACCATTTTTGAGCTGGTTCTTCAGTTCCGCCCGGGCCGCACGAGCCTCAGCTGCCTTGGCAAGGGCGTTTGCACGCTGTTCAGGGGTGAGTTGCGGAGGAGTTGCCATGAAACGACCATACTCCCCTTCATCCCACCGATGGTGGCAATCCGCCACGGTGGGCCATTCCCGAGAGCTGGCCACATGTCACACCCCGCTCGGCGCACCAGGCCAAGAGTTCGGCCTGAATGCGATGCGACGCTCGTGGATCGAGGAACGAGGCGGTGCCGACCTGCACTGCATTGGCGCCTGCCAGGAGCAGTTCGGCAGCGTCCCACCCCGTGGCGACGCCGCCGACACCGATGATGGGAACCTCAGGAAGTGCAGCGCGTACGTCGTACACCGTGCGGACGGCGACGGCGTGCATCGGTCGGCCGCTGTAGCCGCCGCCGCCTGCGCCGAGCGCGGGCCTGCCGGTGCGCGGGTCGAGCACCATGCCCAACAGCGTGTTCACCAGCGTGAGGGCTTCTGCCCCGGCCTCGTGCACCGCGGCCGCAACCTCCACCACCCGATCGGTGTTCGGGCTGAGCTTCGCCCATCGCGGGCGCCCCACGGCCTCAGTGACCCTCATTACCTCGGCTGATAGTTCGGCGTCGTGCGCAAAGATGCCCCGGCGCCCCTCCAGGTTCGGACACGACAGGTTCACTTCCACGGCAACCACCGCAGCAGGCGCAGACGCCAGTTGCTCCGCGGCACGTTGGTAGTCCTCCACAGTGCGACCCCAGATGCTGGCCACCACCCGAGCACCCGTACGAAGGAGGGCCGGCAGTTCCTCGGCGAGCCAGTGCTCCACCCCCGGGCCCTGCAAGCCGACAGCGTTGATCATCCCTGGCCCGGCTGGGTGCACCCGCGGCGCAGGATTCCCTGCCCATTCGAAGGAAGCCAACGACTTCACGACCACCGCGCCCAACTCGGACAGGGGGAAATAGCGGGCGAACTCTGCTGCATGCCCGGCAGTGCCGGATGCAGTCATCACCGGCGCCGGGAAGGACAGCGAGCCGACCTGCACCGACGAGGTCATCTGCAAGCGCCTATCCCGGTGCGTCGCCGGAGACCGAGGAGGGAGCAACCGCAGCGATGCGGAAGCAAATGCCCACCATCATTCATGGTGGTACTCCTGGAGCGGACGCACCATGATCTCCTCGCCGGCCATCTCTTGCATGCCTTGGGCCGCGGCCAACGCAGCTTCCACCGTGGTGACGGAACTGACATGGTGGCTGTTGGCCGCCTTGCGAATCCGTTCCCCGTCGGTTCGGCCACCTCGTCCCTGCGGCGTGTTCACGACGAAGGAGATGCGCCCGCTCTCGATGAGCGCCACTGCATTGTCGGCGACGCCGTCGGAGATCTTGCCGACCACCTGGTCGACGGTGAGCCCAAATCGCTCGAGGTAGGCCGCCGTGCCCTGTGTGGCCGCGATGCCGAGACCAAGGTCGCGGAGGCGTTGCGCCACGACCAGACCGGCTGGCTTGTCGCCGTCGGCCAGCGATAGGAACACCGTGCCTTCGGTGGGCAACAGGGTGCCAGCTGCCAGTTCGGCCTTGAAGAATGCCTTGCCAAAGGTGGTGTCGATGCCCATCACCTCGCCGGTGCTGCGCATCTCGGGCCCGAGGGCCGTGTCCACTTCCGGGAACCTGCTGAACGGCAGGACAGCTTCCTTGATGGCCACGTGACCGTGCTGGCTAGGGGGCTTGAGCAGCCCTTCGGTGCGCAATTCGGCCAGCGTGGCACCGAGCATGACGCGGCTCGCCACCTTGGCGAGCGGCACTCCCGTGGCCTTGGCCACGAACGGCACCGTACGACTGGCACGCGGGTTGGCCTCGATGACGTACACGGTGGTGCCCATCACGGCGTACTGAACGTTGATGAGGCCGCGCACGTCGAGCGCCTTGGCGATGGCCTTCGTGTAACGCTCGATGACCTCCACCACCCACGAGGGCAGCGTTTGGGGAGGGATGGCACACGCCGAGTCGCCCGAGTGCACGCCAGCTTCTTCGACGTGCTCCATCACGCCGCCGATGAGTACTTCACCGGTGTGGTCGCGGATGGCATCCACATCGACCTCGGTGGCGTCCTCGAGGAACCGGTCGACCAGCACCGGCCGCTCGGCCGACAGGCCACCCTCCTTGCCGAGGCTGCCGAAGCCGGCCAGTTCAGCCATGGCCCGGGCCAAATGGTTGCGATCGTGCACGATCTGCATTGCACGCCCACCGAGCACGTAGCTCGGCCGCACCAGTACCGGGAACCCCACGGTCTCCACGATGCCAAGTGCCTGTTCGAGATCGGTGGCCGTGCCACCGGGAGGCTGCGGGATGTGCAACTCGTTACACAGTGCGTTCCACTTCTCGCGGTCCTCAGCCAGGTCGATCGATGCCGGCGATGTGCCTGCGATGAGATCGCGCGGCAGCTGGCCGCTGAGCTTCAACGGGGTCTGGCCACCGAGCGACACGATGACCTTCGGGGGCACTCCCCCGGCGGCAGCCGTTTCCGCAGCGATCACGTTCAGCACGTCTTCGCGGGTGAGCGGCTCGAAGTAGAGGCGATCGCTGGTGTCGTAGTCGGTGGAGACGGTCTCCGGGTTGCAGTTCACCATCACGGTCTCGAAACCGGCATCGCGCAGGGCGAATGACGCATGAACACAGCAGTAGTCGAACTCGATGCCCTGACCAATGCGGTTCGGGCCGCTTCCGAGGATGACCACGCGAGGTCGATCGCTGGGACGCACCTCGTTCTCGTCCTCCCACGTGCTGTAGTGGTATGGCGTGAGCGCTTCGAACTCTGCGGCACAGGTGTCGACCGTCTTGTAGGTGGGGAACACCCCTGCGGCCTCGCGTGCGGCACGCACGTCGAGTTCGTCGGCGTCCCAGAGGAAGCCGAGTTGGGCATCGCTGAACCCGAACTGCTTGGCCCTGCGCCACGCCCGCTTCGAGATCGATGGAACCTCACCCGCAGCGGTCTGAAGGGCGGCCAGTTCGACGCGCTCTTCCATGATCTGCTGCATCTGGTCGAGGAACCACGGGTCGATCTTGCACGACTCGTGCACCGCCTCGATCGACACGCCGCGCCGCAGAAGTTCTCCCACCTGGAAGATGCGTTCGGGAGTGGGGATGGCGACGGCAGCAAGCAGGTCGTCGTCGGAGCGATCGGCGAGGTGCGCCTCGGCCGGATCGCAGCCCAGCCCGTAGCGACCCTGCTCGAGCGATCGAAGCCCCTTCTGCAGGCTTTCGGTGAAGGTTCGTCCGATCGACATGGCCTCGCCCACCGACTGCATCTGCGTGCCGAGAATGCCCTTCGTGCCGGGCAGCTTCTCGAAGGCCCAGCGCGGGATCTTGGTAACGACGTAGTCGATCGACGGCTCGAAACTGGCGGGGGTGGCCTTGGTGATGTCGTTGGAGATCTCGTCGAGCGTGTAGCCGACCGCCAACTTTGCTGCGATCTTGGCGATCGGAAAGCCGGTGGCCTTCGACGCGAGCGCCGATGACCGCGATACCCGGGGGTTCATCTCGATAACGACCTGCTCGCCCGTCGCCGGGTTCACCGCGAACTGCACGTTGCTGCCACCGGTCTCCACGCCGACACGCCGGATGCACGCAAACGCGGCATCGCGCATTTGCTGGTACTCCACATCGCTGAGCGTCTGCGCAGGTGCCACGGTGATGGAGTCGCCGGTGTGCACGCCCATCGCATCGACGTTCTCGATGGAGCAGATGATGACGCAGTTGTCGGCGCGGTCGCGCATGACCTCGAGCTCGTATTCCTTCCAGCCCGCGATGCTCTTTTCGATGAGGATTTCCTTGATCGGGCTGGCCTGGATGCCGTTGGCGGCGATTGCCTCGAACTCCTCGGCGGTGGAGGCGATGCCGGTGCCTCGGCCCCCAAGAATGTAGGCAGGCCGGATGATGCACGGCAGCCCGATGACAGTGAGCACCTCTCGGGCTTCCTCCATCGTGTGAGCGATGCCGCTCGCGGGCACGTTCAGCCCAATCTCCAGCATCGCCCGCTTGAACTGATCGCGGTCCTCGGCCGTGGCGATGGCCACGGCATTGGCGCCAATCATTTCCGGAGTACCGGGGTGACCGATGATGCCCATCTCGTACAACGCCATGGCCGTGTTGAGGCCGGTCTGGCCGCCGAGCGTGGGCAGCACGGCATCGGGCTTCTCGCGCTCGATGATCTTGGCGACCACCTCGGGCGTAATGGGTTCCACGTAGGTGGCGTGAGCGAAATCAGGGTCGGTCATGATGGTGGCCGGGTTCGAGTTCACGAGGATGACGCGATAGCCCTCCTCCTTCAGCACGCGGCACGCCTGCGTGCCCGAGTAGTCGAACTCGCAGGCCTGGCCGATGACGATGGGGCCCGAGCCGATGATGAGAATGCTGTGCAGATCGTCGCGGCGCGGCATCACACACCTGCCTTTGCGTCCATCAGGTCGGCAAACATGCCGAACAGGTACCGGCTGTCGTGAGGGCCTGGGCCCGCTTCAGGGTGGTACTGCACGCTGAACGCCGGAGCGCCGAGCACCCGCATTCCTTCGTTCGTGAGATCGTTGAGGTTGAGGTGCGTCACCTCGACCTTCCCTTCGAGGCTGGCGGGATCCACACAGAAGTTGTGGTTCTGGCTGGTGATCTCCACGTGCCCGGTGGCCAGGTGGCGCACCGGATGATTGCCGCCGTGATGACCGAACGGCAGTTTGAACGTTTCGCCGCCGAGCGACCGGCTGAGCAGTTGGTGGCCGAGACAGATCCCGAACACCGGCACCTGTCCGACGAGGTCGCGAATGGTGTCGACCGCATAACCCACCATGGCCGGATCGCCCGGACCATTGGAGAGGAACACGCCATCAGGGCGACGGGCCAGCACCTCGGCCGCAGTGGTGGACGCGGGTACCACGTCGACGGTGCCGAGTTCGGCGAGGTGCCGCAGGATGGTGGTCTTGATGCCGAAGTCGAACGCAACGATGCGACGCGGGCCACTGCCCACCGTGTAGGCCTCCGGTGTGGTGACCTGAGCAACGAGATCAACCCCGTCGGTGCCGGGTTCGGCCCCTGCCGCCGAACGAAGTTCGGCTTCCGAGGCCACGCCGAATGCTCCGGCCATCGCGCCCGTATCGCGCAGCAAACGAGTGAGCCGACGTGTGTCGAGGCCGGCTATGCCGCTGATGCCGAAGCGACGCAGCATGGCATCGAGGGAATCCTCGGCTCGCTGATTGCTGTGACGGCGAGCCATCTCTCGCACGATGACACCGCGGCAGAAGGGCCGGCTGGACTCGAAATCGTGGTCGTTCACCCCGTAGTTCCCGATGTGGGGATAGGTGAACGTGATGATCTGGCCGGCATAGCTGGGGTCGGTGATGACCTCCTGGTAACCCGACAGCACGGTGTTGAACACCACTTCGCCGCTGGCGATGCCGCCCAAGGGATCCGCCCCGATGAGCTCCCCCTCGAACACACTTCCATCGGCGAGCACAAGGGCCGCCTCGCGCATGGGCGCATGCGAATGAACGTTGGTCACCAGGGGTCTCCTTCCCGTACGAGCCTCACGGGACTCGTTTCACGGTCGGAACGACAGGATAGCGTGCCCGCTGTGCTCGTCCGTGTCCTGTTGGCTTCGCAGCACGGTTTCGCTGCCGTGGACCCCGTGCTCGCCGAGCTCGGCGAAGCGCGCCGGGCGCTCGCCTACAGCGACATCACGCTCGACCATGCGCTGTTGAGCGCCACCGATGGGTTTGCTCCTGCTCTGCTGCGGGGGTTCCGCGAGGCGCTCGACGACGGAGCTGAGGTGGTGGTCACGCTCGACGCCGATGGCCAGCACGACCCGCGACAGATCCCCGATCTCGTTCGCCACCACATCGCCCACCGCAGCGGGCTCACCATCGGGTCGAGATGGACACGCGGCGGGTCCTCCCCCGGCACCGGCGCCGCACGCACGCTGCTGAGCCGCACGGGCAATGCGACGGTGAAGGCCTTCACCGGCGCTCGAGGGGTGAGCGACAGCACCACCTCGTTTCGGGTGTACAGCCCCGAGGTGGTCCGACTGCTGCTCGACGAGTCGCTGCCGAGCGAGACCTACGGCTTCTTCAGCGCCATGGTGGCCATCATCCAAGCCCACGGGTTTGCCGTCGACGAGGTGCCGATCCAGTTCAGGCCTCGCCACGCTGGTGGCGCCCAGATCGAGCAGCACGACCTCCGCGAGTTCGCCGCCAGCCTTCCCGCTGTTCGGCGTCACGTGCACAGCATCCGGCGCACGATGCGCAGCAATCAGTCCGTGTGGGCACAGCGCAACCCACAACTGCGCGCCCAAGCGGCCACCGGCGAGTCGATGTTCGGTGCCACCGAGGAGTTGGCGCAACTCTCCGACGCAGATCGTTTCCTCACCTGGATCGCCGACACGTTGGAGCCACACCTCGGCCGACGGGTGCTCGAGGTCGGTGCGGGTGTTGGCGCCATTGCCACCAAGTTGGCGATGGCTGGGCACGACGTGGTGGCCATCGAACCCGCCGCCAATGTCTTTCCCGACTTGGAACGTCGCACGCTCGGGTTGTCGGGCTTGCAGGCGCGCCAGGTGACGTCGCAGGCGTTGCTGGACGAAGGAGCCAGTGCCTCGTTCGATTCCGTGGTCTACGTAAGCGTGCTGGAACACATTCGCGACGACGTCGACGAACTTCGCACGGCGTTCCAGTTGCTGCAACCGGGCGGCACCCTTGCTCTGTTCGTGCCGGCAATGCCAAGCCTGTACGGCAGTCTCGACTTCAAGTCCGGCCACTACCGGCGATACGACCGTGAGTTGCTGCGCCAGGTGGTCGCCGATGCCGGGTTCGAACAACAGCACATCACGTACATGGATCTGGTGGGCGTAGTGCCGTACTTCCTGATGTATCGACTGCTCGACGTGAAGACGCTCGACTCAGGTTCCTCGCGCATTTACGACTCGCTGATCGTGCCGATCAGTCGGTTCATCGAGTCGCGTGTCGGAGCGCCAGCTGTTGGCAAGAATCTTGTTGCGGTTGCACGTCGACCGCTGGGCTCGAACCAACCCGCTTGAGCACCACCGCGTTGTCGTCTTCGAAGACGGGCTCGAACGGACCGCCTGTGACGCGCATCGCGTCGTAGACCGCCTGATTGTTCGCGCCGATCTGCGTCTTGTCGAGCACGACGTACTCGACCGTGCGCGGGTCGGGCAGATGAGCACAATCGTCGTTGCCCCACACCGCCGCCGAGAACGGGTTCGGCCAGTCGTAGACGCGATGGCGGTGCGACAAATGTGGCAGCAACTGGTACGTGGCCGCCACCGACGCGTCCTCCGGCACCACCGCAAGGGCCCGACGCAGCGATTCGTGCCGAACGTTCGGGTTGCTCCACACCACCGAATCCTTCTCATTCAGCGGAGACGGCGACCAGGCGATGTTACTGACGTAGGCGCAGCCGACCAGCCACATCGGCAGCAACACCTTGGCCACCTTGAAGCGCCAGAACACGTAGGCGCCCTGGATGGACGCGATGAACAGCGGAGCGATCATCACCGACGTGTACTGGTAGCGAATCATGCGCGCGTAGGGACTGAGTCCGATGACGCTGGCCAACAACTGGGGCGCTGCCATCAGCAACGCCAAGGGGTTACCCAGGTACACCCAGCCAACCGGCCACGACATCTGCTTGTAGAAGGTGAGCCGATCGTGCTGCACCGCGTCGCTGATCACCCGGTTCGGGTGTCGAATGATGTTCGCCAGGATCTCGGGTGTCGTGGAGCCGTAGTTCCCGTAGAAGTACGTGATGTAGAAGGGTTCCTGACCATCGTTGAAGAACGGGATCACCACCTTCGTGGCCAGCAGGTACCAAACGACGCCCAGCGCCATGGTGCCCACACACATCTTCCGGATACGACGGAAATCCGGGGCTGACCGCATGGTGACAAGCAGCACGATGCCCAACATGAACACGGCGAGCGCGACGTCTTCTCGAGTGGACAATGCCAGGAGCACCATCGCGAAGTACCAACCCCACCGCTCGCGAGTGGCGAACCACCACGCGAAGAGAAACGGCGTGATCACCAATGCCTCAGGGTGAAACATCGCCCAGCTGATCCACTGCAGTGGCGCGTACATCAAGAAAACGAACGCGAAGCAGGCGCCCATCCACTCGTTACGGAACCGGTCGCGAGCGATCAGGTAGACCGGCGCCGCACCGAGGCCGAGCACGCACGCTTGCGCGACATAGAGAAATGACGGCCCGGCACCGAGCCAGTAGAAGGGCACGAAGGCCACCCCGATGAGGTTCACATGGTGACCCCAGAAGTTCAAGCCGCGCACGCTCATGAAGTTGCTGCCCCGCGACAACAGCCATAAGCCCTGGTCGTAGATGCCCATGTCGTAGGACCACGTGCCGAAGTTGCGGTGGTTCTGCACCCCAAGCGACCCGAACACGGTGGCGAAAACGAAAATGCCGATCAGGGTGAGCCATGCCGCGGCGTGCATGGTGGCGAGCCGCTGCAGGAGCCGCTCGCGCCCGTCGCGAAGTCGCGACGTCGTGCTCATGCCGCCCGGAGCACCGGGACCAGCGCGGCCAGCACGCCGTTCACGAACCGTCCTGAGTCGTCGGTGCTGAAGCGCTTGGCCAACTCGACCGCCTCATCGAGCACCACCGCCACCGGCACCTCACGACGGCCGAGCAACTCGAAGGCTCCGACCCGCAGCACGTTGCGGTCGATGGCTGGCATTCGCTTCAAGGTCCATCCCTTGGCGTGAGCAGAGATTGCGGCATCGAGCTCGGCCATGTGTTGCTCGACCCCTTCCACGAGCGCCCTGGTGAGTTCGTCCGGGACGGAGATCTGCGCCGCGAGCACCTCGCTGGGTGCAATGCCCTTGGTTTCGGCTTCGTACAGCAGGATGAGCGCCCGTTCGCGGGCGTCGCTGCGCTCGTCGTCGGCCGGTCTCGCGGGGCGGGACTCTCGGCGCGCCATGGATCAGACCCGGGTGATGTAATCGCCGGAGCGGGTGTCGACCTTGACCTTGTCGCCCACGTTGATGAACAGCGGCACCTTCACGACCTTGCCGGTCTCGAGCGTGGCCGGCTTGGTGGCGCCACTGACGCGATCGCCCTGGATACCCGGCTCCGTGTCGGTGATGGTGAGTTCCACCGATGCAGGAATTTCCACGGTGACAATGTCGCCGTTGTAGAAGGCGATGATGGCCACGGAGTTCTCCACCATGTAGTCGGCGGCGTCGCCGAGGGCAACGGGCGACACGTGCTGCTGGTCGTAGCTCTCGAGATCCATGAACACGTACTCGTCGCCGTCGCGGTACAGGAACTGCATGTCCTTGCGATCGAGGATGGCTTGCTCCACGCGAACGCCAGCGTTAAACGTGCGGTCGATGACGGCACCGTTGCGCAGGTTGCGGATCTTGGAGCGCACGAAGGCGCCGCCCTTGCCCGGCTTGACATGCTGGAACTCGACGACCTGGAACAGGACGCCGTCGAGCTCCAGGGTGATGCCGTTCTTCAGATCGTTGGTGGTGATGGCGGGCACGGAGAATCCTTCGGAGATGACGTGAGGACGCGGCACCCGTCGCTGGTGACGACCACCAGATCTTCGACACGGATGCCGCCGAAACCTTCACGATAGATGCCAGGTTCGACAGTCACTACGTCACCGACCTGCAAAATGGCCTCGCCGGCCCGGTTCACGAACGGGTCTTCATGGATCAACAGCCCCACGCCATGGCCGGTGCCATGGGTGAACCAGTCGCCGTAACCGGCCTCGGCGATGATGTTCCGACAGACACCGTCCAAGTCCTTCACGGCCAGGCCGGGCCGAACAGCGGCAACACCAGCCATCTGGGCGCGCAGCACCAGGTGGTACAGATCCTGCTGCTGCGAAGACGGCGAACCAGCCACGAAGGTGCGGGTCATGTCGCTGTGGTAGCCGTCGACCAGTGCGCCCACATCGATGATCACCGTGTGGCCGTGCTCGATGACCGTGTCGGTGGGCCTGTGATGTGGCAGCGCGGCATTGCGCGGGCCGGTTGCCACGATGGTGTCGTAGCTCGGGCCGGTGGCGCCGAGTTCACGCATCCGCAACTCCAGGCGGTTTCGCACCTGTGCCTCGGTGAGCCCATCGCTCAACGAAGGTGCCACTTCAGCGAGTGCCTGGTCGGCGATGGCGCAGGCCCGGCTCATGGCATTCACTTCAGCCTGGTCCTTCGTGCGCCGCTCGGCCTCCACCACGCCCACTAACGGCACCAATTCGTTCGAGATTGCGGCGGCGTACATCTCGTGCTGATGCACCGAGACGTGCACGGACTCGAAGCCGACTCGAGCGTGACCTGCACAGGAGGCAGCGATGTGCGCCAGCGTGTCTGCCCCCGTTGCACCAACCCGAACTTCGGCGTCGACTCCTGCTGCGGCCAGCTGTTGCTCTGCTTGAACCCCATACCGACCATCGGTGATGAGGGTGAGTCCATCCTCGTACAGGACCACCCAGCCGTTCGAGCCAGTGAAACCTGTGAGCCAGCGAATGTTGGTGAGATCGCTCACCAGTAGCGCCTCTACACCCTTCAGACGAGCCTGCACTCGGGCGGCCCGTGCAGCGACGGTCACGAGGCCAACTTCCTCGCAATAGCCTCGACCGCGAGTTCGTATCCGTGCATGCCCAGCCCCATGATGGACCCAGTGGCCACCGGCGCCACCACGCTGGTGTGGCGCCACGGCTCGCGAGCGTTCGGGTTGGAGATGTGCACCTCGATGATCGGGCCGCTGAATGCGGCCAGGGCATCGTGAATGCTCCACGCGTAGTGCGTGAACGCGCCAGGGTTGATGATGATCGCATCGGCCGCGCCTCGAGCAGCATGGATGGCATCCACCAACTGCCCTTCGTGGTTGGTCTGGAACGCAGAGACGGTGTGCCCGTGGCGCTCAGCGACGGTGGTCACCAAGGCCTCGTAATCGGCCAGGGTGGCGCTGCCGTAGATATGCGGCTCGCGCTGCCCGAGCAGGTTCAGGTTGGGTCCGTGGAGAAGGGCGATGGTTGCCACAGACCTATCGTGCCACGCGGGCCTTCCACGCCGGTCGATCAATCGCATAGACCACGTGTCGTTGGCCCCACCAGCCGGGGGTCATCGGGTGATCGAACTCTCGACGCGGATCGAGTTGCATACCGATCTTCTCCATCACACGGCGTGACTTGCTGTTGGCGATGGTCGTGAAACTCACCACTTCGTCGCCGGGTAGGTCGAGGTGTTCGAACGCATGACGCAGCACGGCCTGAGCAGCTTCAGGAGCGAAACCGTTCCCCCAGTGTTCGTGCGCCAGACGCCATCCGATCTCCACGCACGGAGTGAGGCCGTCAACGAACCATGTCGGCGCAGCCAAACCGACGTAACCGACGAATGCCGCCGTATCGGTCCGTTCGACAGCCCACAGGCCCCAGCCACGCGACTCCAACATCTCGGACATGCGATCCACCATTGCGTCGCTCTGCTCCCCCGTCAGCGTGGACGGGAAGTAGTGCATCACCTCGGGGTCGCCGGTGAGCGCTGCGAACGGCAACTTGTCGGCCTCGCGCCAGCCACGCAGCAGTAGGCGGTCGGTGACGATCTCGAGCGACACGGCTCAGGCCATGTCGCTGAGCGCTGCCAACGCGGCAGCGGGGTCCACGCCGGGAACCACTTCCACGCCTCGCGGGCCATCAAGCACGAAGGTCAAGCCGTCGGAGAGGACCTTCTTGTCGAGACCCATCAGCGACACCAGATGCTCGGCCGACAGGCCGGGCGGCAGCGATGTGCCAAGTTCATAGGCGCCGCCAACCACCTCGTAGTGACGTTGCACCCGAGCCTCGTCGATACGCCCGAGCCGATGGGCGAGGTGTGCCGCGTACACCAATCCGACGCCCACGGCTTCGCCGTGCGCCAGCGAGTGATCGGTAGCGATCTCCAGCGCATGAGCCAGCGTGTGTCCGTAGTTCAGCAGTGCGCGACGACCGCCCTCACGTTCGTCGGACGCAACCACGTCGGCCTTGATCTGCACACAGCGAGCCACACGCTCGGGTTCGGCCATCGCCAGCAGATCGTCGCCCGTGAGAAAGTGATACTTCGCCATCTCGCCACGTCCGCAGCGCAGCTCGCGCGGCGGCAACGTGGCCAGCGCATCGAGATCGCAAATCACTCCGCTGGGCTGCCAGTAGGCACCCACCAGGTTCTTTCCGCCGATGCCATCGATGGCAGGCAGGTTCACACCCGTCTTACCGCCGATGGCCGCGTCGACCATGCCCAGCAACGTGGTGCTGACATGCACCACCGGGATACCGCGGTGCCACGTCGCAGCGGCGAAGCCGGCCACGTCGGTGACCATGCCTCCGCCCACGCCGACGATGACGTCGTTGCGCGTGAGGCCCATCTCGGCAAAGCCACGGCACAGGTGCTCGATGGTGGCCAGCGTCTTGTGGTCTTCACCATCGCCGATCTCAAACCGCTCGAAGGGCACACCGGGGTCGATGTCGATGGGGATCCCCGCCTGGGTGACCAGGGCGGCACGTCGAACAGAGCTCGGCAGCAACGCTGGCAGTTCGGTGCGCGCGCCATGCCCAACCAATACGTCGTAGCTGCGATCGCCCAAGGGCACACGAACGGTGATCATCGCAGCACTGCCTCCACGACCTCACTGACCGAACGGTTGTCGACCAGCACGATCGCATCGGCGACCTCTCGGTACAGGGATTCACGTTCGGTGAACATGCGTTGCAACGTACCCGCTGGATCCTTGTCGAGCAGTGGACGGTGACCACCGCCACGTACACGCTCCACCAGCGTCGCCGGGTCGGCGCACAGCCAGACCACACGAGCTCCGGAGGTCTTCAGCAGGTCGCGGTTGGTGGCGCTGAGCACCACTCCCCCCGCTGCAGCGATGATGCTGGGCGACGGCGATGCCAATGCTTCGCGCAGTACATCGGTCTCGAGCGTGCGAAAGGCAGGCTCGCCATCGGTGGCGAAGATCTCCCGCACGGTCCTCTTCGTTCGCGCCTCGATGATGGTGTCGCTGTCGAGCAACGGACGCGAGAGCCGCTCTGAGAGCACCCGGGCAACGGTGGTCTTGCCCACCCCCATCATCCCCACGAGCACCACGTGCTGGTCGCGATCGATCATGGGTCAGGGAAGGGTCTGGCGGAAGGACTCGGCGTTGCGAACGAACTCGGCGACCGAATCGCCGCCGAACTTGCGTTGCGCTTCGGCGGCGAGCACCAGTGCCACCATCGTCTCGGCCACCACACCCATAGCGGGCACGGCCGTGACATCGGTGCGTTCCTTGAAGCTGACGGTCTCTTCCTTGGTGACCACGTCGACGGTCTTCAGTGTGGGGCGATTCAGCGTGGCGAGGGGCTTCATCGCGGCGCGCACCACGAGCAGTTCACCGGTGGTCATGCCACCCTCGGTGCCGCCTGCCAGCGCGCTCTCTCGGCGGTAATCGTTCAGTTCGGGCACCCACGAGATGGCGTCGTGCGCCACGCTGCCGCGACGACCCGCCACATCGAAGGCATCGCCGATCTCCACACCCTTCACGGCCTGAATGCTCA
Source organism: uncultured Acidimicrobiaceae bacterium (assembly GCA_903919455.1). Lineage (GTDB taxonomy): Bacteria > Actinomycetota > Acidimicrobiia > Acidimicrobiales > Ilumatobacteraceae > UBA668. Next base: position 41,134 of record CAIXIJ010000082.1, read on the forward strand.
TGATGGCCTGCGCCAGCGCTGCATCGATCTTGCGGTCCCAGTGCACATGGCTACCGAGGCCCACCGGCACGCCATATGCGAGCACCTCTGCCACGCCGCCCAGCGAATCGCCGTCCTTGGCGCACGCCTTGATCTCTTCGATCATTGCGTCGCCGGCGGCAGCATCGAAGCAGCGGACTTCGGAGGCATCAACGGCGGACAGATCCGCTGGCGTGGGCCGAACCCCACTGCTGCGCACCGGCCCCATCTGGGTGATGTGGGAGATGACCGAGACGCCGAGATGCGACAGCAGCTTCTTCGCCAGGGCGCCTGCAGCAACGCGGGCAGCGGTCTCGCGGGCGCTGGCGCGCTCGAGCACATCGCGTGCGTCGGTGAAGCCGTACTTCTGCATTCCCACCAGATCCGCGTGCCCTGGGCGCACCTGGGTGAGCGGGTCCTTGGTGGCTCCGGGTGCAGGCGACATCTCTTCATGCCATTTGTCGCTGCGGAACCATTCGCTGTTCTTGATCTCGATGGCCACCGGAGAGCCGAGGGTGCGCCCATGACGCACGCCGCCGACGAGCGTCAGTTCGTCCTGCTCAAAGCGTTGGCGAGGGCCGCGGCCATAGCCAAGACGGCGGCGCGCCATCTCCGATTGGATCTCCTCGACCGTAATCTCGAGACCGGCCGGGAGGCCCTCGACGATGACGACGAGGGCCTGGCCATGTGATTCGCCGGCGGTGAGGTAACGCAGCATCCGGTGAAGGCTACTGGCGGCGCGCTGCGAGTTCCCGTTCCGCAGCGGCGGTCATCACATCAATGTCGGGCACCAGGCCATGCCAGAGTTGCTGCTGCAACGCCGCCTGGTGGACCAACATGCCGAGCCCATCCACCGCGATGGCACCCACCGACCGGGCCGAACGCAGCAGTGCGGTCTCCCGCGGGTGGTACACGATGTCGGCCACCACCTGCCCTGCGCGCAGCAGATCGGGGTCGCACGGAAGATCGACATTGCTGCCCATGCCCACCGACGTGGCGTTCACCACGATGTCGGCGTCGCGTACCGCATCTGCTCCGGCCACTACACCGACCCGGCCTGCCAGCGCAGCCGTTGCCTCCGCGCTGCTGGCGGTGCGATTGATGACGGCCACCTGGGCTGCACCTGCTCGACCCAAGGCGTCGGCAATGGCGCGCGCCGCACCGCCTGCGCCGAGCAGTCCAATGGTGCGGCCATGCACCGACACGCCAGCGGCAGACAACGACGCCACGAATCCGGCGCCGTCGGTGCTGTACCCCACCAGCGTGCCGTCGGCGGCTGGGACCACGGTGTTCACGCTTCGCAACGCCTCTGCAGCCGGATCCAGCGCATCAACCGCACCCGCAACAGTCTCCTTATGGGGCATCGTGACACTGAGTCCGCCCAGCCCAAGCAGTCGCATCGCATCAATGGCGCGCTGGCCTTCGCCGGGTGCAACGTGCAACGCCACGTACACCCAGTCGACGTCCAGCGCGTCGAACGCCGCGTTATGCAGCGCGGGCGACAGGCTGTGGTGGACCGGACTGCCGATGACGGCAGCGACGCGTGTAGTCCCAGAGATCACAGCAGACCAGCCTCTCGTGCCTTCTTGACGTTCGCTGCGTGCTGCTCTGGCGTGGCAGCGAACACATGGTGTCCGTCGGCGTCGGCGAGCACGTAGTACAGGTACAGGCACGCCGTGTCGGGCGGCAGGTTCTTACAGATCGGATCGCCGAGCGACGGGTTCGCCACCGGGTTCAACGCGGCCTGGATACTGGCGCGACCAGGGTTCGCTATCGGCGTGGGTGGCAGGCCCGTGTGCAGGTAGGTGTTGTACGGGGTGTCGATCTTGCGGAGTTCGCTGAACGGCATGCTGCCGTCCTGTTGGTAATACAGCGAGGCGTCGATCTGTAGTGGCATTCCGAGGAACAGTCGATTGCAGATCACCCGAGCGATCTTCGCCCGGTCCTCCGGCACCTTTGCCTCGCGCTCGATCAGCGAGGCCACCACGAGCGCCTGGTAGGGCGAGTACCCGCATGACGACTTCGACTTCACCTCGATGTCTTCCTGAGTGGCCACTCGTTCCATGAGACCCACCATGCGTTGCACCACCTGCTGCTCGGTCTCTCCGTTCGACACCTGGTAGGTATCGGGAAAGAGCAAGCCTTCGAGGCTGTTCACCCCGGCGGGCGAATACTTCGAGCGCACCGCGCCATCCGTGGCGGCCACACCAAACGCGCTGGCGCTCATCCGCGCCACCTTCTGTTCGAGGCGAGCGGCCATCTTCGAGTACGTGAAACCCTCCGGGAACGTGACTTTCGTGAAGGTCTGCGAGGGCGGCGTCCGCAGCACCCGCATGATGTTGCCCATGTGGTCGTTCGGCCGGAGTTGGTAGTAACCGGTGGTGAGTTCCAGCCCGCCGTGGTGATCCACGTACCAGCGGAACACCCACGCCTTGCCCACCAGATCCATCGATTCCAGTCGGGCGCTGACGGTCTGCAGGGTGTCGTCAGCGTTCACCGTGAAGGTGACGGGATCGCCGGCATCACCGGGAGGGTTGACCTGCTGGGTGTACCAGAGGCCACCAACGCCGACGACGACCAAGGCAGCGAATCCGAGGAACATGAGCAGCCAGACAACCCACTTGAATGGCCGACGATGCCTCGGCGGGCGCTCCACCACGAGTGCATCGGTGATCTCGGGGTTGTCCCATGGGTCCTCGTGCCACCGTCGCTCGTCGATCATGGTCATGATCGAGCCGACCGCCCGTCGAGCCAGTGCTGCAAGATGACGGCGGCAGCCACTTTGTCCACCACTTTGCGGCGTTTCACGGCGTTCATCCCGGCCTCGATCATCGCTCGGTCGGCGCTGACGGTGGTGCGACGCTCGTCGGAGGTGTGGACCGGCACGCCCACCACGGTAGCCAACGCCTTGGCTTCCTTGATGGCAGCCTGCGCAGCGGGGCCAGAGGTGCCATTCATGTTCAGTGGCAGCCCGACGACGACTGCTTCGGCCTCTTCCTCGAGGACGAGCGCCGCTATCTGCTGATGGTCGCGAGCCGGTGAACCCGACCGCTGCAGCACGGTGAGCGGCGACGCGATGGTGCCGGACCGGTCGCTGACCGCGATCCCGATGCGCTTGCTTCCGAGGTCGACACCGAGCACCCGCATGGGTCAGCCTCGCGCCGCCGCCTCCGCGATGCGAAGTGCTTCATCGAGGCCTTCGGTGTTCTTGCCACCGGCAGTGGCGATGTCGCCCTTCCCGCCGCCTCCACCGCCTACGGCCTTTGCTGCGTCGCGGATGAGGTCGCCGGCAACCTTGCCGGAGCCCGGCTGCACCGCAGCCACCAATGACACGCCACCACTGTCGGAGATACCACCCAGCACCACCGCGTCGACACCCTGTTGACGAATGGCGATGGCCAGGTCGCGAAGATCACCGGGCGACAAACCATCGATGCGAGTGACCACCACGTCGCCGATTGCCTCGGCAGCCAGCTCGCTGGCGCGGCCAGTGGCCAACTGGGCGCGGAGGTGCTTGACCTCGTCGCCGAGCGACCTGATCTCGTCGAGGCGGCGCTGCACTCCGGAGACCATGTCGTCGGACGAGGAGCCCACGAGGCGAGCCACCTCGGCAACGGCCGCGGCGTCGCGCTGGTGCAACTTCAGAGTGTTCTGGCCCGTGGTGGCCTCGATACGCCGAAGGTTGCTGCCGACCGAGCTCTCGCCGACAACCTTGATGGTGCCGATGTCGCCAGCGGCGCGCACGTGGGTGCCGCCGCACAGTTCGATGGAGCTGCCCACCTCGAGTACCCGCACGACGTCGCCGTACTTGTCGCCGAAGAAAGCAATGGCGCCTAGCGCAGTGGCTTCGTCCTTGGTGGTTTCGAACACGCGGGCAGGAGAGTTGGCCAACGTCTCGGCGTTGGCGATGTCTTCGATGCGTCGGATCTCGTCGTCGGTGACTGCGGCGTAGTGCGAGAAGTCGAACCGAAGTCGATCGGGACCCACCAGCGAACCAGCCTGCTTCACGTGCTCACCGAGCACCTTGCGCAGGGCATGGTGCAGGATGTGCGTACCCGTGTGATTGCGGCGAATGGCGGAGCGACGCTCAACGTCGATGGAGGCGGTGGCGGAGGCGCCAGCGACCACGGAACCACTGGTGACCACGGCGACGTGCCGGCGCAGCCCGGGCAGGGCGTAGGTGGTGTCGAGAACATCGGCTGCTCCGTCGGCGGTGACGATGGTGCCGGTGTCGCCCACCTGGCCGCCGGCTTCTGCGTAGAACGGGGTGCGGTCGAGGAAGATCTCCACCGTGTCGCGGCCGTCATCGGTGGGGCTGCCGGGCAGCACCGCCAACACCCGAGCCTCGGTGGTGTCGAGGGTGTAGCCGACGAACTCGGTGATGCCGAACTGCTCCACGACATCGCGGTAGCCGTCGAGGCGGTCATCGTCGGCACCCTTGCCCTTGCGGGCCGCCTTGGCGCGCTCGCGCTGCTGCGCCATCTCCTGGTTGAAGCCCTGTGTGTCGACCGCTACTCCGCGCTCGCCGGCGATTTCTTCAGTGAGTTCCAGCGGGAAGCCGTAGGTGTCGTGCAGCAGGAACGCCGTACTCCCGGTGAGGCCCTCGCTCTGGCCTTCCAGCTCGTCCTCGAGGATCGAGAGACCCGTCTTCAGGGTCTGCCGGAAACGCTCCTCCTCGCGGGTGAGCACGTTCAGCACGAAGTCCTTGTTCTTGAGGACATCGGGGTACGCATTGCCCATCACGGCGATGGCGGTCTCCGCCAACGACGGCATGACGAGCTTCTCGGTACCGAGCAGGTAGGCGTAGCGCACCGCGCGGCGGATGATGCGGCGCAGCACGTAGCCGCGACCCTCGTTGCTGGGGAACACACCATCGCTGACGAGCATGGCGCTGCTGCGAGCGTGCTCGGCCAGCACGCGCATGGCGAAGCTGTTGCGGTCGTCGTAGTCGCCGGAGACGTAGGTCTTACCGGTGAGGCTGCAGGCGTTCTCGATGAGCGGCTGCATGAGGTCGGTCTCCCACACGGAGTCCACGCCCTGGAGCAAACACAGAATGCGCTCGAGGCCGGCGCCCGTGTCGATGCTGGGCCGCGGCAGGCGCGTGCGGCTGCCGTCCGGGGCCTGGTTGTACTGCATGAACACGAGGTTCCAGAACTCCATGAACCGGTCGCCGTGCGGATCGTTCAGCGGGCCACCTTCGGGACCGAAGGCCGGGCCACGGTCGATGTGGATCTCCGAGCACGGGCCGCAGGGGCCCGTGTCGCCCATCTGCCAGAAGTTGTCCTTGTCGCCGAGGCGCTGGATGCGGTCCATCGGCACGCCGACCTGCTCGTGCCACAT
>CAIXIJ010000083.1 GCA_903919455.1 uncultured Acidimicrobiaceae bacterium
ACGCGGAGTGCTCGTCGTTGTGCCCGGTTCGCTCATCGTGTTTCGCGGCCGAGGAACAGTCGCACTCCGTCGGCTCCGATGACGGCGGGTGTGATGGACCCGATGCAGGCCCATCGGCGGATGGTTTCGACCGGTAGTCCGAATTTGCCGAGCCCGGCATCGACGACGGACCCTTCATGGACGCGGCCGTCGCACAGGGTTTTCTCGTCGATCAGCACCGTGACATCGGGGGTGCCCGATGCGCCGCGTCCTTCGGACAGGGCGAGCAGTGCGTGGGCGGCGAGGAAGGCTTGTTTCTCGAGTGGGTCGTCGGGGCAATCGTCCGGTTTTGCGTCCCGAAAGAGCGCGTCGCGTGTGTTGCGTAGGCGGCCTTCGAGCAGTGCACCGTTGACGGGATCGAACCGGCCGTTGAGGCACCACATGCCGTCGGTGTCGGTCCACCATCGCAGTCGGGTGTCGCGCCGTTGTCGTGCCAGACGGGCCAGCCCGTCGTCGGCGCGGGCATGCCGCATCACCGCGTCGAGGAGTTGTCGGAACTCGCGATCCGACCCTGACACCGCGACCCGTGCCAGTTCGGCACCGCGGGCCGCGAACCGGGCCCGTTCGGTTTCGGAGAGGCCGGCCATCGCCCGGGCGACTTGTTCCAACCGGTCGCCTGTGGTGGCGCCGGAGGCCAGTGCGGCGCCGAGTTCGGGGACGTCGTCGGCGGCTTTCTTGCGGTCGCGTACTCGACTGGCTTTGCTCTGCGATGTTTTCGATGCGCGTGCGACTTCGTCTTCGGGGAAGATCGATGGCCGCTCGCCAGCCAACTCATCGAGCCGGGCGCACACCTTCATCTCCCGCGCATCCAGAAGACCGCGGATGGTGCGGACCGCAGCGAGTTCGGTGCGGCACGCATCGACATCGGCGAGCGGGTTCGCCTCGATGAGTTCACGCAACGCCTGCAGATCCATGCCCCGACGCTACGCAAGGGGTGTGACAGGGTTTCTTCGCTGTGGGTATGCACCTCGTGGGCAGGGCGGGCGCCTTCGGCGCTACGGGTTTGGGCCGTTGGGATCTCACCGCCTCGCGTCTCTCGGCTCATCGAGCGTGCGTCCATTTTCGAATCCGATTGCCTTGACCAGAGCGCACATACCGGGCATTCGGCGCTACCAGGGAACTCCGTCACACCCTCGCTGCATGCTGGCCATATGAGCGGCCTGGACCCTTTCGACGACCCTGTTCCTCGCCGCGTCGCGCTGTCGCTGGACGAAGCCTTCCGCGTGTTGGAAGCGATCGAAGACGCTCGCTTGGTGCTCCGCGAAAGTGGAGCAGCACCGGGGCTGCAGGACGAACTCGCGACCGTCATCCGCTTGCTCCACGGTAAGTTGGGGCTCGACGAAGGGGGCGTGCAATGACCGAGCAAGAAGTGCTGCTTCCCGCCGAGGCAGCTCGACGGCTGGGCGTGCCGACCCGCGCCGTGGTGCAAGCGATGTACGAGAAGCGGCTGCCGCGAGTGAAGCTTGAAGACGGGACGCTTGGCATCCCGGCTGAGGCGCTCGACTCATTCCACGTTCAGGCGGTGTAGCGCCGAGCTGCCGTTAGGCCGCTGGACAACGCCGCCCACGTCGGGCATTCTGAGCGAGTGGCGGGAGAGAAGATCGCGTTCCTACTGGCTGGCGTCGGATTCCTGATCCTCGGTCGCATCCTGTATGTCAAGCGGCAGTGGTTCGCACGCATCACGACTGAGTTCATGTTCTTCTACAAGGACGATCAGTCGCGGGGTGACGCGGCCGAGGGCGCCGAAGAGATGTTTCGCATCCTTCTCGGCTATGTGCTTCCTATCTTCATGGCGATCTGGCTACTGCTCGTCGCAGTGCAGTAGGTCGCACGCCGAACTGCCGATCTGCGCTATCCGCAGGCCGGCCCGGGACGCGAGCTCCTGATGCGTCCGAGCCATTCCTCCACGTCGGCACGAGTGCGGAGGGTGACAACGTCTGCGTGTGCGGCGTGCGTTCCGATTTCGGCGTGCAATACAGGTCGACTGACCCGTCGCCAGCGAATGGTCCATGCCCAAAAGTCGCGCCGCTCGCGTCCTCGTCGCATGGCTCGCCACGCGCACCGCCACAGCGGGAGGTCGAGGATGATCACCGTGTCGGCCCGGCACAGCCGGGGCGCGACGTCGTCGTGGGGTCCGAGGTCGCCATCCATGATCCACCGGTCGGCTCTTGCAAGCTCACGCTGACGCTGTGCCCACACGTCGCGAGGCATCACTTCGAGTTCGTTGTTCCAGAACTCTTTGTCGAGCTCACAACACGGGAGGTGCGCAACCTCGGCGAGGCGACGTGCGAGCGTCGACTTCCCGGAGCCGCCGCGTCCGACGATGACCACCCTGTCCACGTCTGGAGTCTAGTCGTTCGGCTGGTTTGTTGCGATCGAGTTCTCAGGTGGTGGGGGATGAGCTATCGACTTTGGTGATGCCGTCGCCCGCAGCGATGTCGCCAGCGACCACCACCTTGGCGCAGATGCCGCGCAGGCGATCCTGCTGACCGCTGCGACCGTTGATCCAGCGATGCGCAGCCAAACCGAATCGCTGGGTGAACTTCGCGCAGCCGGTGTGCGGTTTGGCCGTCACCTCGATCACAGCGGTGCCGATGCACAGGCGCGTGCCAGCAGGCAGGTTGCTGGGGGAGAGATCGAGGTCGACGAAGAGCTGGTCGCCGGCCAGCGCAACCCGCTCGTCGCCGCCGGCCACGAGGCGAGCACACCGGATGTTCATGATGTTCAACTGCGCGTCGAGCTCTGCCGAGCCGTCGGCCGACGATCGACTGCCGCGTGCCAGCCAGTTGTCGCCCACCAACCCGTCGGTGAGCGAGAGTTCACCGGTGGCGAGCACCTCGCGTGCGCCCACCGCCGGACGGCGCACGATCATCGCCAGCACTCCATGGTCGGTAGGAGAACGGCGAACCTCTTCCCGCCAAGTGACGGGGTCGGGCGTGCGATGGTGGTCGGGAGGAGCGCCCTCGGTCCAGTAGGAGCGCATCAGTTCGTGGCTCCACTGGGGCTGCAGCACGTCGCCCCGCGGCCCGAACTCAGCCATGTACGGCTTGATGTCGAGCACCGGCGTGCCATCGATGGCGTCGAGACCGCGCACCTCCACCACGCCACCTGAACGCACGGCCATCAGTTCGCACACCGTAACACCGATACGGTTCGGACGGTCCTTGGCGCGCTGGGCGAGGATGCCCACCTCCGGCCACTCGGGGTTTCCGCGCGGATGACGGCTTGCCCGCTCCACGCCCGCAGGGTCCACCTGGTCGAACACGTACACGACCTCCACGTGGGAGAACGCACGCAGTCCGTCGGTGGCCCGGGCATCGAGCACATCGAGGTCGAGTTGGATCGAGCTGTTCACGCGGTCCCAGTCGTCGTCGATCGCAGTGGATCGATCGTTTCGCACCACGCCGATGGGCACCATCTCGAAGCTCATCCGGCCATTCTCTCAGCGTCGAGTGGCGGGGTGGGGCAGTGGCTCCCACTTCGGCCGCTCCAGCAACTCCACCAACTGGTCGTATGGGCGCTGGCCCACCATCTCGATGATCTCGTCGCGCAGGTACTGGTACACCGGCTTGCCGCCATCGAACGCTTCGTGGGTCTCGGTGCACCACCAG
>CAIXIJ010000084.1 GCA_903919455.1 uncultured Acidimicrobiaceae bacterium
CCGTTCGCGCCGCCGGTCATTCCCGAGTCTTGATCTCGTCCCACAGGGCATCGAGTGCCGTGAGCCCTGCGGTGTGCAGGTCGATTCCTCGATCGCGTGCCAGTTGCTCCACGCCCTCGAAGCGAGTGCGGAACTTCTGAGCGGCGGCGCGGAGCGCGGCCTCGGGTTCCACCTTCAGGTGGCGCGCCACGTTCACCACGGCGAACAGAAGGTCGCCGAGTTCCTCGTGCACGTGGAGTTCGTCACCGGATTTCGCCGCCTCGGTGAGCTCTGCGGCTTCCTCCGCGATCTTGGGGAGCGCCCCGTGCACATCGGGCCAATCGAAGCCGAGCTTTGCTGCTTTCCGCTGCACCGCCTCGGCATACGACAGCGAGGGCGACGATGACGGGATCCCCTCGAAGATGGAGCTGCGCTGCTTCTCCTCGCGCTTGATGGCATCCCAGTTGCGAAGCACGGTGTCGGTGTCGTTGGCGACGGCGTCGCCGAACACGTGCGGGTGTCGGCGCACGAGCTTGTCGTGCACGCCCCGGGCCACGTCGGCCATCGTGAAACGGCCTTCCTGCTCGGCAATCGTGGCGTGGAACTCGATCTGGTAGAGCAGGTCGCCGAGTTCTTCCACCAGAGCGTCGTCGGTGCTGGGGTCGTCGGGATCCAGCGCCTCGAGCGCATCCACCACCTCGTAGGTCTCTTCCAGGAGGTACCGGACGAGGGAGCGGTGCGTCTGCTCCTGATCCCACGGGCACTGCTCGCGCAGGGTGCGCGCCAACTGGTGGAACCGCACCAGTTCGGCGCCGACCGGGGCATACAGATTCGGGATGTAGATACACGTGAGGTGGTCGGCCTCTACGGTTCGATCGAGTTCGGCCCACGTGGTGTGCGTGATGAGTTCTTCGGTCGTGCCGAGCCGTTGCAGCACCACCACGGGTTCGTCGCCGGTGGCGTTCTCGACCGCCAGTTTGATGTCGCTCAGCACCCAGTTGGCGTGCGTGTGTGCCACCAGCAACGGGCCGGTCAATCCTGCAGCGGCGGTAGCGAAGTCGTGCCCATCCACCAACGTGAGGCGGGCTTCCACTGGGTCGATGCCGAGGCGAACATATGCGATGTCGAGGAACGACATCGCGGGATGCACGGTGCAGGTGATGCGATCGTCTGCCATCAAGGTGCGCACCGTGCGCTCGAGTACCAGTGGCGAGCCCGGCACGGCGTACACGACCTCACCGTGCTCGATGGCCGCGGCCACCACACGTTCGGCGATCTCGGCGTAGACATCGTCGAAGGTGTCGGCTCGTTCGTACACGTCGTCGAACGATGTGGCGCTGGGAATCAGCGATGCCGAAGGGTGCTGTTCCGTTCGCAGAAAGCGATGTGGCGCACGTTCGATGACGTCGAGCGTGTGCTGGGTGACGTACTCAGGGCCGCCCGGACCGAGGCCCACGACGACGACCGAGGGGAGGCTCACCCCTGGACCATCGGCACCACGGCGCCGGAGGCAGCATCCCAGCGTCCGAAGCGTGGGTTCACGGTGACGTTCGCTTCGGCGAGGAGCTTGCTGAACTCCTTGGCCACATCGTTCTGCACCACCGACACCTGCTCGCGCTGGCTCAGGTCGTCGAACGGTCGGATCACGACGATGGCGGCTCCACCGCCGAGCGACAGGAGCACAGGCTTGCCCGGCACTGCACCGCCCGTTGTCATCTGTTTCGTGACATCTTCGTTCAACGGAGTGGGGATGCAGGTCTTGCCGTCGGCATCGGTGACGATGCCGCCCGACGACTTCTGGTTTTCGTCGGCGGAGTACTTCGCCGCAGCGTCGGCCAGCGACATGCCGCCGGTCATCGCGTTGATCACTTCTTGCGGATCGGTCGTTTCGGCCAACGGAATGGCACCGAGGCAGACGACGGGACTGCCGTCGAGACCCTTGGCGTAGGCCTCACCTGCGGTGGGAAGAAATGGCGTCGCCAGGTCGGTGGCAGCCTGCTGCCCGGCGGCCTGAAGATCCGACATGGAGGCCACCTCGGTGAGGTCGCCTCCCACTGCAGCGACCTGCAACCACTGGCCGATTGCCTTGCGGGCGTCGTCGCCGTTGGTGGCACCGGACGTGAGCGCCGACAACTGAGTGCGGTTCAGCGTTTGGCCGTTCGCCGTGGCGATGGTGCCGTTGTCGGAGTCGGTGGACGAGCAGGAGGAAAGTGCCAGGGCACCGAGGAGGGTGGCGGCGAGCAGCGTGCGACGGATCACAGCGACAGACCCTACCTCTCAGTGGGTGCGGTCTTCCCAGTCAACCCAGTGCACTTCGTGTGCACGGATGTAGGCCTTCACGGCCTCGCCAGTGGTGCGCGCTGTGTGATCCGGCATGTAACCGGCGAAGATCTCATAGCTATCCACTCGTTCGTGTACAGCGCCTTTCAGTTCGGCAAATCGCAATTCGATGTGCCGCAGTTGCAGGCCGGTAAGCAGGTCGCGGAGCATCTCTGCGGCGGTGGCATCCACATCGGTGATCGGTTCGGCGGTGATGATCACGCAGCGCACTGGGTCGTCGTCGGCCCGATCGCCGATGCGGTGCATCAGGTCGTCGGCGAAGAAGCGCGCGTTGGCGAAGAACAGTGGCGCATCGAATCGATAGAGCAGTAGGCCTGGCACCCGATGGCCCTCGGGGTGGCGAGACCGATCGTGGTACCCCTTCAGCCCATCGACACGGACAAGTTCGGCCGTGTATGGCTTCCATGCCAGACGAAGGAAGTTCAGTACCGACAACGCCACTGCAGCCACGGCACCGCTGACGGGACCGAGGATGGCGACGGCCAACGTGGCAGCGATGGCGAGCGCGAACTCGCTTCGGCGAACCCGATACAGCTTGGCCATGGTGGGCACATCGATCAGGGAGAACGCCGCCGCCATCACGATGGCAGCCAGCGTGGCCTGGGGCATGTGCCGAAACACACTCGGCGTCGCCACCGCAACGAAGATCATCACCACTCCCGCCACCACGCCGGTGAACTGGGTGCGGGCGCCGGCTGCCTCTGCCACCGGCGTGCGTGAACTGCTGGAGCTGATGGGGATGCCTTGGAACAAGCCAGCGCCAATGTTGGCCAACCCGAGCGCCACGAGTTCGTGATTCGTGTCCACCGGTTCGCGTCGCCGAATCGACATGGTGCGCGACAGCACGCTGGTGTCGGCGAAGGCTACGAACGCCACCCCGAGTGCAGCGCCAACCAGATCGCGGATGTGTCGCCAGTCGAGATGCGGCCACTTGGGAATGGGCAGACCGGCGGGTAGGTCGCCCACCACCGGCACACCCTTGGCCTCAAGACTGAGCAGCAGCGAGATCGCGATGCCGAGGATCACGGCGAGCAATGTGCCCGGCAGTCGTTGCGCGACCCTACGCAGCACCAGAATCACGGCAAGGCAGAGCAGCCCGATGAAGAGCGCCCAGCCGTTGAACTTGCCATCCTGCAGGCCGCGAACGAAGGCCTTCAGTTGCCCGAACAGCGATTCACCGGGAACCGAGAAGCCACACAGGCGGGCGGCCTGGCTGACGATGATCGTGATCGCGATGCCGTGCAGATAGCCGTACCGAACGGGGGCAGACAGCAACTCGGCAAGAAATCCGAACCGTGCGAAGCCAGCGACCACACACACGATGCCAGCGAGAATGGCCAGCATCCCCGCCGTTGCCACGGCATCAGCGGGATGCTGCACCACCGTGGGAAGGACGGCGGCTGCGATCAGCGGGGTGAGGGCTGAGTCCGGTCCCAGCACCATGATGCGCGACGGCCCGAAGACCGCGTAGATGAACAGCGGAATGATGGAGGCGTAGAGACCGTTGGCGGGAGGCAGACCTGCCGCGGCGGCGTAGGCCATACCTGCCGGCGCCAGCAGGCCGGTGAGCACCAGTCCGGCAACGATGTCGCGGCTGAGGAACGAGCGCTTGTATCGGCGGGCCTGTTCGACCCCCGGCATCCACTGCAGGATCCGTGCGGCGTTCATCTGCCGCACAGCCTGTCACGGAGGGTCAGTTGCCGGTGCGAATTGGCAGTTCGCCCACCGACTGCACGTCGGACATCAGAGCGCCCAACGCGGCGAACACGGGGTTGGCGGGGTCGAAATCCAGCTTCGTGCTATCGAGCACCACGGGCCCATTCGGCAACTCGATGGTGACGATGATGTCGGCGCCGTCGACACACGAGTTGCACGTGCCGGGGCCCACTTCCTTCGACAGGGCGGCAACGTCGAGATCCTGCACCGAGCGGAACCACTGGGCCACTCGGTCGGCCGAGATGGATCCGGTGATCTCAGCAGGGCCCTCCACGTGCGTGCGACTGATCTCCACCTTGCCGTTACTCCGGACCGTGTAGGTGGGGCAGTTCGGGCCCATCACCACGCAACCACCATCGGTCGCGTAGTTCAGCACCACCACCGGCGCTGGCACGGTGGTGGCAGGAGCAGTGATCGGGGTGGTGACGGCGATGGTGTTGCCGCTGATGACGGTGTCGTCGCCGCACGCAACGGCGACGAGAGCGATGGCGGCGGCCAGCGCGAGCAGGCGAGCGGGTTGACGTGTCATACCCGTCCGACGTCGGGCGAACGACATGCGGTTCCAAGCCATCTGGCGCCCCCGGAAGGATTCGAACCTCCGACACACGGTTCCGGAAACCGTTGCTCTATCCCCTGAGCTACGAGGGCGGGGGTGCGCCACCCGAGGGTGGCAACGACCCGTCCACCTTACCGACGAATCGCGGCGGGCAGCACCAGGCCGTCGCTCCGCGCGGCGGCTCGGCCCATGAAAGCGGTACGGCGGCTGAAGGAGTCGCCGGGTACGATCGGACGACCATGGCCGATCCGCTGCACACCATCGCCGGAACCCTGCGCGACGCCCTCGCTCAGGCAACCGCACTGCCCGCCGACTCCATCGACCCGGTGGTTCGGCCCAGCGACCGTGCCGATGCCCAGGCGAACGGTGCATTGGCGCTCGGCAAGCAGCTCGGCCGCAACCCACGAGAAGTGGCTGAGGCAGCGGTTGCAACGGGCCTGCTCGATGGGGTCTGCGACCACGTCGAAGTGGCCGGCCCCGGCTTCATCAACCTCACCTTCAAGCCGGAGTTCCTAGCCGCCCAACTGGCTGAGGCGGCTGCCGACGATCACCTCGGTGTGCGCTCTGCCGGTCTGACGGAGATCGCGGTGGTCGACTACTCGGCCCCGAACGTCGCCAAGGAGATGCACGTCGGTCACCTGCGCACCACGCTCATCGGCGATGCGTTGGTGCGGATGCTGGAGTTCGTTGGTCACACCGTCATCCGCGAGAACCACATCGGCGACTGGGGCACCCCGTTCGGGATGCTCATCGAGCACGTGGTGGATCTTGGTGGTGCCGACGCCGAACTGAACCTCGACCTCGCTGATCCGGGCTCGTTCTACAAGCAGGCCCGCGCCAAGTTCGACGCCAGCGATGAGTTCAAGGAGCGCGCCCGCGCTCGCGTCACGCTGCTGCAGAGCCGCACCGACGGGCCCACGATGGCGCTCTGGCAGAAGCTGGTCGATCAGTCGGCCGACTACTTCGATGTGGTCTATGGCAGCCTCGGCGTGTTGCTGCGGCGCGACGACATCGTGGGTGAGAGCTTCTACCAACCGCTGATGCCGGCGATGCTGGATCGGCTGGACCACGCCGGGCTGCTCGACGTGAGCGACGGTGCCAAAGTGGTGTGGGTGCCCGGCTTCACGAACCGTGAGGGCGACCCGCTGCCGCTCATCGTGCAAGCTCGCACCGGTGGGTTCAATTACGCCACCAGCGATATCACCTGTGTGCTCGACCGCGTGGAGCGCCTGCATGCAACGCTGCTGGTGTACTGCATCGGCACACCGCAGAGCCAGCACCTACAGATGGTATTCAAGGCTGCCGAGATGCTCGGGGTGCTGGTGCCGCCTGCTCGTGCAGTGCACGTGAACAACGGCAGCGTTCTGGGCGCGGATCGCAAGATGCTGAAGAGCCGCAGCGGCGAGCCCGAGATGCTCCTCGACCTGGTCGATGGCGCTATCGAGCGCGGCACGGCCTTGGTGGCCGAACGCAGCCCCGAATTGTCGGCCGACGACGCTGCGTTGCTGGGGCGTCAATTGGGGCTCGGTGCGCTGAAGTACGCCGAACTCAGCACCGACCGCATCAAGGACTACGTGTTCGACTGGGACCGGATGCTCTCGTTCGAGGGCAACACGGCCCCGTACCTTCAGTACGCCCATGCGCGCATCTGCAGCATCTTCCGTCGCGCCGACCTGCAGCGCGACAGCGTGAGCGACGTGGTGCCCGCCATCAGCGACCCGCAGGAACGGGCACTGGCGCTGCAGTTGCTGCAGTTCGACGCCGCCGTGCACGACGCCGTCGACAAGTTCAGTCCGCACAAGCTGTGCACGTATCTGTTCGAACTTGCGCAGACATTCACTGCCTTCTATGAGGCGTGCCCGGTGTTGAAGGACGGCTTCGAGGCAACCCGCGAATCGCGTCTCGCGCTGTGCCACCTCACCGCCCGCGTGCTGCAACAGGGCCTTGCACTGCTGGGTATCGACGCCCCGGAACGGATGTGAGATGAATCCTGTCTCGATGTCATTGCTGCCCGACAGTGCAGCCGTGCTGCCCGACGGATCGCTCTCCATCGGTGGCTGCTCGGTGCCCGACCTGGTGGCGGAGTACGGCACCCCCGTGTTCGTGTACGACGAGGGTCACCTGCGCGCTCGATGCCGCGAAGCCGTTGCCACCTTCGGCCGCGACCGCGCCTACTACGCCACGAAGGCGTTCCTGTGTGGGGCCATGGCTCGACTGGTCTATGAGGAGGGCATGTTGCTCGACGTGGCCAGCGGAGGCGAGATGTACACCGCGCTGAACGCCGGTGTTCCTGCCGACGCGCTGGCCCTCCACGGCAACAACAAAAGCCTGTCCGAGTTGCGGATGGCCATCACGGCCGGCGTTCGCCACATCGTGGTCGACAGCTTCGACGAACTCGACCGGCTCGACGCGCTACACGCCGAGGGTTTGCCGACGCCTCGAGTGTTGGCTCGCATCACGCCCGGCGTGCATGCCCATACGCACGAGTTCATCGCGACGGGCCAGGACGACAGCAAGTTCGGGTTCAACCTCGGCAACGGCGACGCACACCGAGCCATCGATCGCATGCGCCGCTCCAACAGCGTGCACCTCGACGGTGTGCACTGCCACATCGGCAGCAACGTGTTCGAAGCGTCGAGCTTCGCCAAGGCGGCCGAAGTGATGGCGGCGTTCGCCATCCCGCTCGACCTTCCCGAGTTGGTGCTCGGCGGCGGACTCGGTGTGGCGTATGTGGAGGGTGAGGAAGCGCCCTCCATCACCCAGTGGGGGAATGTGCTGCTGGATGCGTGCCAGGCGCTGGGCGTGCGAAGTCACGTATGCGTGGAGCCCGGGCGCAGCATCGTCGCTCAGGCGGCAATCACCGTCTACGAGGTGGGAACGGTCAAACACATTCCCGGTATCCGCACCTACGTGTCCGTCGACGGCGGCATGAGCGACAACCCTCGTCCGGTGCTCTACGGCAGCGGGTATGAAGCGTTTCTTCCTCGTGCGGTCGCCGCGCCGCGTTCGCAACGCGCTCGCCTCGTGGGCAAGCACTGTGAGAGCGGTGATGTGCTCATTCGCGATGCAGCGCTGCCCGACGACGTGCGGGTTGGCGACCTGTTGGCCACGCCGGTCACCGGGGCCTATGGCCTCAGCATGGCGAGCAACTACAACAAACTGACGCGCCCTCCCGTGGTGTTCGCCCACGGTGGCAACCATCGGCTGGTGGTGCGCCGCGAGACCTTCGAGGATTTGGTGCGATGCGACGTTCTCTGACCGACACCATCATCGAGATCCTCAAGCAGCTATTCGGCTCGAGCAAGAAACCCTCCCCGACGAAGGGGCAGCCCTCAGCACCACCCAAGGGCGGTGCTGCCACCTCCGATGTGCACGACAAGAACCTGCACTTCGAGTACTCACCGTGCCTCGATGGCGATCCCGACCCCGGCGAGGTGGTGTGGGCCTGGGTGCCCTACGAGGAAGACCCCAGCCAGGGCAAGGACCGTCCGGTGGCCATCATCGGCCGCCGCGGCGACCACCTCCTGGGTGTTCCCCTCACCTCCAAGGTGAAGCACAACGAGCTGCAGGTTTCCGTCGGCACCGGCAAGTGGGATCGCGAGGGTCGCGAGAGTTTCGCGAAGGTGGAACGACTGCTCGACGTGGTGCCAAACAGGGTGCGGCGCGAAGGCGATGTGCTCTCTCGCCAACACTTCGATGCCATCGTGGCTGGGGTGCAGACTGCGCAACGTCGCGGCCGCTGACACCGCCCGTTCACCAAAGTGTTTCCCGGGTGGCCCGCTGAACTCGTAGCCTGCAACCCGTGACACGGCAGATCAGGCTTGGTGTACTGGGGTGCGGCAACGTTGGGGCCGCACTGATCGAACTCATCGGCGCACAAGCCGATGCCATCGAGGCGCGCACAGGGGTGCGGCTGGAGGTGGCTCGCGTTGCGGTGCGAAACCTCAGCGCCCCGCGTGACGTGGCGCTTCCCGACGGGGTACTCACCCGGGATGCACACGAGGTGGTTGCCGACCCCACCATCGATGTCGTTGTTGAGGTGATCGGTGGCATTGAGCCCGCTCGAGAACTGATCACCGCAGCGCTGGGGAACGGCAAGCCCGTCATTACCGCCAACAAAGAGCTGCTCGCGAACGTCGGTGCCGAGTTGTATGCGGCCGCCGACGAGGCTGGCGTGGACCTGTTGTTCGAAGCGGCAGTGGCCGGTGGCATTCCAGTGATCCGTGCGCTGCGCGAGAGCCTGCGTGGTGAACCGATCTCGCGTGTGATGGGCATCATCAACGGCACCACCAACTTCATTCTCACCAAGATGACTGAGCAGGGCACCGACTACGCGGTGGCGCTTGCGGAAGCTCAGGCGCTGGGCTTTGCCGAGCGAGACCCAACTGCCGACGTGGAGGGTTTCGATGCCGGGGCCAAGGCTGCCATCATCGCCACCATCGCGTTCGGGTCGAAGGTGGTTGCCGGCGACGTGTATCACGAGGGCATCAGTCGCGTGTCGTCGCACGACATCGCCATGGCCACGCGTCTCGGGTACGTCGTGAAGCTGTTGGGTATCGCCGAAGCCGATGCCGCAACCGGTGAGGTAGCAGTGCGTGTGCACCCCACGTTGGTCCCCAAGACGCACCCACTGGCCAGCGTGCGCGAGAGCTATAACGCCGTGTTCGTCGAGGGAAGGGCCGTGGGCTCGCTGATGTTCTACGGCCGCGGTGCCGGTGGTTCGCCCACCGCCAGCGCGGTGCTCGGCGACGTCATCGACGCAGCGCTCAATCTCACCAACGGCACCCATGGCTCGCTGGGTACCTTCACCCGCGCAAAGATCCGCCCGATCGATGAGACCTCGGCCGAGTACCTGCTGTCGATGGAAGTGGCCGATCGTCCGGGTGTGTTGCACGCCGTCACCGGGGTGTTCGCCCGGCACGACGTGAGCATCCGGGCTGCGGAGCAGGAGGGCATCAACCCGGATGCACGCCTCGTGTTCATCACCCACACCGCTCGCGAGGCCGCCATGCAGGCCACCGTGCGCGAACTGCGCAGCCTGCCCGAGGTGCGCAGCGTGGGCAGTCTCCTTCGAGTGATCGGCGGTTGATCGTGCGGTACGTGTCCACCCGGGGCAGCGCGCCCGAACTGGGTTTCACCGATGCGTTGTTGGCTGGCTTGGCCACCGATGGTGGGCTCTACGTGCCTGCCGAGTGGCCGTCGCTGCCGCCGCGGGCGCAGGGTGCCACCTATGCGCAGCGCGCCGCGCAGATCATCCAGTTGTTCGTCGGCGACGAGTTGCCGGCCGCCACCGTGCAACGTCTGTGCGACGAGGCCTATGCAACCTTCGCCCACCCGTCGGTGGTGCCGTTGGTGCAACTGCACGACCACCACTTCATCGAAGAACTGTTCCATGGTCCCACCTTGGCGTTCAAGGACGTGGCGTTGCAGTTGGTGGGTCGCATGTTCGACGAAGTGCTGCGCGCCCGCGGGCAGCGCGTCACCATCGTCGGTGCCACCAGTGGCGACACTGGCTCGGCGGCCATCGACGGAGTAAAGGCGTGCGCCAACGTCGACATCGTCATCCTCTACCCGCATGGTCGAACCAGCGACGTGCAGCGCAAGCAGATGACCACAGTGGATTCACCGAACGTGCGCGTGGTGGCTGTGGACGGCACCTTCGACGACTGCCAAGACATGGTGAAGGCCATGTTCAACGACGCCCCGTTCCGCGAGCGCATGGGTCTCTCGGCAGTGAACAGCATCAACTGGGCGCGCGTGATGGCGCAGATCGTCTACTACGTGAACGCGTGCGATCTGCTGGCCGGTCCCATCAATGTGTGCGTGCCCAGTGGCAACTTCGGCAACGTCTTTGCCGGATGGATCGCGAAGCGCATGGGCGCCGACATCAACCAACTCATCGTCGCCTCGAACGCCAACGACATCCTCACACGCTTCTTCAACACCAACGACATGAGTGCCGTCCCGGTGGTGCCATCGCTGAGCCCCAGCATGGACATCCAGGTGTCATCCAACTTTGAACGCCTGCTCTTCGAGATGAACGGTCGCGACGGCGGCGCCACTGCCGAGCAGTTGACCGCGTTCCGTGCCACCGGGAAACTCTCCATCGAGCCCGACCAGCGCGCCGAGTTCCTCGATGGGCAGTTCATGGCCGAGCGATGCGACGATGCCGAAACGCTCGATGTCATCGGCCGTACCTACCGCGAAGCAGGCATGCTGCTGGACCCACACACCGCAGTGGGCGTCGGTTCGGTGGCGAAGTTGTGGGCAGCGGGCGCGTTGAAGGGCACCACGGTCACGCTGGCCACTGCCCACCCGGCCAAGTTCCCCGATGCGGTGGAACGTGCCACGGGTGTGCGTCCTCCGCTGCCAGCGCACCTGGCGGATCTGTTCGACCTGCCCGAGCACGTCACCCGACTGCCCAACGATCTGGCCGCCGTCCAGGCCTTCGTCAGCACCGCCTTTACGCACTGACCCAAGTCGGTGGCGCCGGGATGCGTTGCCGGAGGGGGTGGAGGTCGCTACAGTTCGCCCTGTTCGGGTTTCTCGAACTGTCCACTTGCATCCGGCCCAGGGCCGACGGCGGTGGGCGATCCCTCTGCTCGTGCGGTGGGGACGGCGGCGCAGTGACCCGTCGGGCTGCACGGGTGTCTCGTTCTCACCCATGAAAGCAGGTGGCCGGTGGCCGCAGAAGCGCTGGAGCAATCGATGCTCGACGGCAAAGACAAGGACCAGCTGCTGGCGATCGCCCAGGCACTGGGCATCAAGACGACGGCCCGCGCCTCGAAGGCGACGCTGATCGACAAGATCCTCGAAACCACCGGTGCTGGCAAGGCCGCACCCGCCGACGCCCCGGCTGCGCCGACCGAGGCGCCCGCGCCCGCTCCCGCTGTCGAGGCTGCTCCGGCACCTGCCGCTGAGCCTGAAGTGGTGCTCGGCCCCGACGGTGAGCCGCTCGCGCTGTGGGAGATCGAGTTGCTCCGCAAGGGCGAGCTCGAATTGTCGGCCGTGGCGCCCAAGGCCGCCGCAAAGCCGGCACCTGTGAAGTCGGCGCCGGCGCCGAAGCCTGCCGCGGAGTCCGACGACGATGACGACGACGATGACGATGACGACGACCAGCATCCCGGGGAGGGCGAAGGCGAGAGCCGCAATGCCCGTCGTCGCCGCCGTCGGCGGAACAAGAACCGTGGTGGCGAAGGCCAGCCAGGCCAGCCAGGCCAGCCAGCACAGCCCGGCAACGAAGCACCGGCCCCGCGTCCGGAGATTCGCGACGAACCGGCTCGCGAGCAGCGTGGCAGCGATCTGGTGTCGCACGATCCGGTGGAGGTGAGTGGCTATCTCGACCTGCGTGAAGAGGGCTACGGCTTCCTGCGCGTCAACGGCTATCTCTCCAGCCGTGACGATGCCTACGTGCCGGTGCGCCTCACCCGCCAGTTCGGCCTGCGTAAGGGCGATCACATCACCGGCCTCAGCCGCCCGGCTGGCCGCAACGAGAAGAACCCGGCGCTGCTGGAAATCCACTCGGTGAACGGCGGCGACCCGGATGCTGCACGCGACCGTAAGAAGTTCGAGGACCTCACGGCGCTGTTCCCCGACAGCCGTTTGCGGCTGGAGTACAGCCGTCACGACATGGCGTCGCGCATCATCGATCTGCTGTCGCCCATCGGCAAGGGCCAGCGCGGCATCATCGTGTCGCCGCCCAAGGCCGGCAAGACGACCATCATGAAGACGATCGCCACGTGCATCGAGCAGAACCATCCCGAAGTGGTGATGATGGTGCTGCTGCTCGACGAGCGTCCCGAAGAGGTCACCGACATGCGCCGCAGCGTGAAGGGCGAAGTGGTGGCGTCCACGTTCGACCGCCCGAGCGAAGAGCACGTGCAGGTGGCCGAGATGGCCATCGAGAAAGCCAAGCGTCTGGTGGAGATCGGCAAGGACGTCGTGATGATCGTCGACGGCATCACCCGCCTCAGCCGCGCCTACAACCTGGCGGCGCCGCCCAGCGGTCGTATCCTGTCGGGCGGCATCGATGCCGGTGCGCTCTACCCGCCCAAGCGATTCTTCGGTGCAGCCCGCAACACCGAAGAAGGTGGCTCACTCACCATCCTCGCCACGGCGTTGGTCGACACCAACAGCCGTATGGACGACGCGATCTTCGAAGAGTTCAAGGGCACTGGCAACATGGAGCTCAAGCTCGACCGCCGCCTCGCCGAGCGCCGGATTTTCCCCGCCATCGACGTAGACGCCAGCAGCACCCGTCATGAGGAACTGCTGTACGACCGCAAGCAACTGCAGCAGGTGTGGAAGCTGCGCCGCGTGCTCAGCGGCCTCGCCGCCGATGGCAACAGCGGTGCCGGCATCGAACTGCTCGTCGACCGCCTGTCGTCATTCGCCACGAACGCCGACTTCCTCAACGAGTTGGCCAAACAGCCCAGCGCCTGAGCCTGTCCCGAGCGCCGATTCTGGGCGTGTTGGTTCCCGGAAACCGGGAAGCAGCCCGCCCGGAAGCCACTTTGGGAAGGATTCCGCCCGGAAACCAGGCCGTGTGCCGACTGCAAATCGGGCCGCTACACTGCGCCGTCTACTTCTTTCGGAGATTGCCATGAAGACTCAAACCCACCCCAACTACACCGACATGACGGTGCGTTGCAGCTGCGGCAACACCTTCACCACGGGTTCCACCCGCGGTGGCGACCTTCCCGTGGAACTCTGCAACGAGTGCCACCCGTTCTTCACCGGCAAGCAGAAGCTGGTCGACACCGGTGGCCGCGTCGAGCGCTTCAACAAGCGCTACGGCGAGCGCAAGTCCAAGTGATCTCCGGCGCTTCGGCGCCGAACCGCAATTCGTCAACCGCCCGGTCCTCTCGGACCGGGCGGTTCGCGTTGGTGCACCATTTCTTGCAAGTCCGTTAACTCCAGGGGTGCCCCATCGGCACCGATGAACTTCCATGGACCTGGTGGAGTTGGCGCATCTGCTGCGACGCACCGAGTACGTGGCAAAAGCCGACCGCATGACGGCACTAGCCGGTGCCACACGCGCCGAAGCTGTGGCTGATGTGTTGGCCGTGTCCGCCGACCCGGTGGTGCTGCCCGCCTTCATCGATCACGACATCGCCGACCAGCGTTACGACCAGTGGGTGTTCGCCGTGCAGTGGTGGCTGGACCGCATGACCGATGTCGCCAGACCAATGCAGGAGCGCATGGCGTTCTTCTGGCACGGCCACTTCTGCTCGAGTTGGGACAAGGTGAATCGGGCCCCGACGATGATGGCCCAGAACCAGTTGTTCAGGGCACAGGGGCTGGGCAACTTCCGCACGCTTACCCAGGCCATGGCGGTACAGCCAGCGATGCTCGACTACCTCGACAACGTGCAGAACGTGGCCTCGTCGCCCAATCAGAACTTCGCACGCGAGTTGATGGAACTCTTCACCTTGGGCGTGGGCAACTACACCGAGGCCGATGTGACGGCGGCGGCGAGGGCCTGGACGGGCCACACCATCGACGACGTGACCGACGACTACGCGTTCGTGGCTGCCGACCACGACACCGACCCGAAGACGTTCATGGGTGTCACCCGCAACTGGGATGGCCCCGGCATCATCGACTACCTGCTGCTCGAGAACACCGCCACCAAACTCGTCGCCTGCAGGTTCCTCACTCGGAAGTTATGGGAGCACTTCGGTTGTCAGAACCCGTCGGTGTCGCTGGTGAACGAACTGGCGCAGGTGCTCTTCGACCACGACATGGAGATGCTCCCGTGGGTGACAGCGATGCTGATGCACGACGAGTTCTACACGTCGGCCACCCGTCAAGGTCTGGTGCGGTCGCCGGTGGAGTTCGTGGTGGCGCTGCAGCACCACACCGGGTTGCGCGGCGCCGACCTGAACCCGCAGTGGTACGTCGAGGGCATGGGGCAGGTGCCGTTCGAGCCGCCGAACGTGGCGGGTTGGAAGACCAACGCGTATTGGACGAACAGCAGCCTGTTCGGCGGCCGTGCCGAGTTCGCCCGCGACGTCACCTGGCGCTTGCGGCACAACGACGCCAATGCCATCGCCAAGAACCACACGCCCCCCGAAGCCCTGGCGGCACTGGAAGCAATGTTCGGCCTGACGTTCACCACCGTCACACGCCAGGCCTTGCTGGACTACATCGCCGTGCAGCGCACCAACGAGCCATGGATCGACTGGTGGGAGAGCACGAACCTGCTGACTATGGCGATGATGACCCCCGAGATGCACCTGGCCTGAAGGACGTACCGTGCTCGACCCCGACATCTCCACTGCCGACGCACTTCGGTTACTGACCGTGCCCGACCGCGACCCGATGCGCATGGGTCGTCGGCGGTTTCTGCAACTGCTGGGGATGGGGGTGGGCGCCGGGGCGTTGACAGGATCGCTCGCCGGCATGGGCGAGGGTTGGGCGGCGCCCATCGGCCCCACCGACGGCATCCTGGTGCTCATCGGCATGTTCGGCGGCAGTGACGGCCTCAACGTGGTGGTGCCGTTCACGAACCCCGACTACTACGCGCAGCACGGCAGCCTGGCCATCGCGCCCTCGCAGGCGCTGCACCTGAACGGTGCGGTGGGCTTGCACCCCAAGCTGACGTATCTGAAGTCGCTGTACGACCAGGGCGATGTGGCCGTGGTGCAAGGGGTGGGATACCCGAACCCCGACCTCAGTCACTTCAGTTCGATGGCCACATGGATGCACGGAAAGGTGGGCGTGAGTTCGCCCACCACCGGTTGGATCGGGCGGTGGATGGACGGCCTATCGAGCGACGACCTGCTGCGCGCGGTCACGGTGGGCCAAGGGCTGCCATTGCACCTCGTGGGCGCAGCGCGGCGGGGCATCGCCGTGCCCGAGTGGGGAGTCGGATTCGGCGGCGGCACCGACCAGCACGACCGCTGGATGCAGACCGCAATGCGCTCATTCGCTGACGCGCCTGGGACGAACGGTTCGTGGCACGATCGAGTGGCGGGCACCGTGCGCGACGTGATCGACGTGAGCCAGAAGGTGTCGCCTGCGTTCGACCGGCCGCTGCCCGACGGCGAGTTGCAGAAGAAGATGATGGTCGCCGCCCGACTGATCAACGCCAATCTCGGCCTGCGTGTACTCGATGTGGGTTTCGACGGGTTCGACACACATGCCAACCAGCCCACGGGTCTCGCCGACCTGATGACCGACTTCGACAGCGGTGTGCGGGCGTTCTTCACCACGCTCGATGATCGCTTTCGCTCGCGGGTGACGATCATGACCTATAGCGAGTTCGGCCGCACCAGTTGGTCGAACGATTCGTCGGGCACCGACCATGGCACGGTGAACAACCACTTCGTGATCGGCCGAGGTGTGAAGGGCGGCCTGTACGGGCAACAGGCCAGCCTTGCCGGGCTGGAGCGTTGGGACCGGATGGGTTTCCACGTGGACTTCCGATCGATGTATGCCACCGTGCTGGATGGATGGATGGGTGGTGGCGCCTCCACGGTGCTCGGTGGGTCGTTCCCGAAGTTGGGCTTCTTCGACCAGGCGCCCGGTGTCGGTGTGCCCACCGGCTCGGTGCCAGCCCGAGCGGCTGGCGATTGGGTGGCGGTGGCACCTGTGCGTCTCTACGACACCCGAGCCACCCCGCGATTGCTGCCGCTGGGGCCGGGTGCCACGGGCGAGTGTCGCGTCACCGGTGTGGGTGGCGTCCCTGCAACCGGGGTCACCTCGGTCACCCTCAACGTGACGGCGCTGGGCGGCAGTGAAGTGAGCCACCTCACCGTGTGGCCATTGGGTGCTGCCCGACCCGAGGTGGCGAACGTGGCCGTACCGAAGGGTGGTGCGACCTCTTCGCTCGTGACGGTGAACCCGGGCAAAGGTGGGCGCGTGCAGGTGATGAACGACCTTGGCAACGCGCACTGCACGGTGGATGTGGTGGGCTACTTCCGCAGCGCCGTCGGGCCCCGTCTGGCTCCGGTGCAGTCGTTCCGGCTGATGGACACACGCAACGGCAAGGGTGGCCACATCGGCGCCCTGGCGGCAGGCGCCACGGTGCGGGTGCGTGCCCGCGGCGTTGGAGCGGTGCCAAGGTCAGCCGACTCCGTGGTGCTGAGTGTGACGGCATTGGCGCCCACCGCCGCAAGCAACCTGACGGTGTGGACCTCGGGCAGGCCGCAACCAATGGTGCCCTCGATGTCGTTCTCTGCCGGTGGTGCCGTCACCAACCTCGCCATCGTGAAGGTGGGTGACGATGGGTTCGTGCAGGTGCGTAACGCCGCCGGCAACTCGCACGTGGCCATCGACGTACTGGGTCATTTCTCGACGGGCGCACCGGGGCGGTTCACTCCTGTACCTGCCGGGCGAGTGCTCGACACCACCACCGACGCGGAAACGCCGTTGGGGCCCGCTGCGGTGCGGGCGGTGAGTGTGCTCGGAGCCCATGGTGTGCCGAACACGAAGGTGAGTGCCGTGCTGCTGAACCTCGCTGCACATGCACCGACGGCCGACACCTCGATCGTGGCCTTCCCTTACGCCGCCACGCGGCCGGCCATCACCAACGTGAGTGTGCGCAAGGGCGGGCATGCTGCGACGCTCGCCCTGGTGCGCGTCGGGGCGGGTGGCAAGGTGACCCTGCGGAACGCTGCCGGCACAGTGGACCTTGTGGTCGACGTGTTGGGCTGGTTCACGTCGTAGGCGAGTGCCGGGGCCGTAACGTGGCCGGAATGAACGACCCCTCTCGTCTCGCGCGGCTGAACGCCATCAAGCTCGCCGCGCTGGTGCGCGATCACGTGGGCGGCGAGCCCACCTTCGCCCCAGGCGAGTTCACCGGCGGTGCTGCGCTGATGCTGGGCGATCAGGCCTGGGTGCTGCTCGACGAACGACCCGAACGAGGGTTGGGTGGCGCGGTGGCCTGGGGTCTGCGTCGTGGTGCGGTTCGGGTACACGTGATCGCCGAGGCAGCCACCGGGCTGCTGGCCCGCCGCGCCGAAGGGTTCACCGTGCCGATCTCGGTGTGGCATGCCGAGGGCCGTGTGCTGCTGCCGGCGGTGGCCGAGGCTCTACCGGTGCCGCCGCCCGTAGCCGAGGCGCATCGAGAGTTCGCTGCCGTGATCGAAGCGGCTGGCGCCGCACCTCGGGAAGAGTTCGGCGTGCTGTTCGGCGAGGTGGCGGGTCTGGAGGTCTGCCGCGTGGTCGACGACCCCTACAACGACGTGACGCGTCTGGAAGTGGGCGTCGGCGCGCACGACCGCGAGGCATTCCTGGCGTTGCACGGCGACCGTCCTTCGGCCCCGGCGCTCGCGGAGGTGGTGCACTCGGTGAGCTACCACCGCCTGCACGGGCCGTCGGGCCATCCGCTGTCTCGGCTCACACAGGAGCGCCTGCTGCGCGCTCGGTTGGCCGACGACCCGGCACTTATCGGCGCCACCGAGTTCCATCTGGCTGCACCGCCCGTGCCGCGCCCGAACCTGAAGGACGCTGTGCCGTGCGTGGGCGTGGCCGAGATCGGCGGGGTCCGCACCACGGTGGTGTGCACCACCGGCGTCGACCTCGATGCGGTGCCCTACGCGGTGGATGCGCGTATCGCTACGGGCGCAGAACCGTGCGTGCTGGTGATGCCCCGTCGCGACGCCCTGCCGGTGCAGGAACTACTGGCTGGCGCAGTGCACCCACCGATCACCATCGTTCCGGTCGACTGACCCCGTAACCTGCCCAACGGTGTTCGATCGCTTGCAGGCCGTGGAGGATGAGTTCGTCTCGTTGGAGGCGAGCCTCTCCGACCCTGAGATCGGTAACGACCAGGCCCGCCTGCGCGAAGTGACCCGGCGCTACAAGGACCTCACTCCGGTGGTGGACTGCGTGCGCCGCTACCGCGTGCGTACGGCCGACGCCGAAGCAGCGCGGGAACTGCTGGGCATGGCCAGCGAGGACGAGCGCGAACTGCTGCGCGACGAACTGTCGTCGGCCGAAGCCGACCTATCCGCCATGACGGAAGAACTTCGCCTGCTCATGCTGCCCAAGGACCCCAACGACGGCCGAGCCGTCATCATGGAGATCCGTGGGGCCGAAGGTGGGGAAGAAGCCAACCTGTTCGCCGGCGACCTCTACGACATGTACCGCGCCTATGCCTCGTCGAAGGGATGGCAGGTGGAGGTGCTGTCGGAAGACCGCAGCGACCTTGGTGGCATCAACCTCGTGGTGATGGTGGTGCGCGGCGACACCGTGTGGAGCCACATGAAGTTCGAGGGCGGCACTCATCGCGTGCAGCGTGTGCCCGTCACCGAGAGTCAGGGCCGCATCCACACGTCGTCGGCCACGGTGCTGGTGCTGCCCGAGGCCGAAGAGGTGGAGGTCGACATCGACGACAAAGACCTCGAGGTGGATGTGTATCGCGCCAGCGGCGCAGGCGGCCAGCACGTGAACACCACCGACTCGGCGGTGCGCATCACCCACAAGCCCACGGGCATCGTGGTCACGATGCAGGACGAGCGCAGCCAGCTGCAGAACCGGGCGCGGGCCATGACCGTGCTGCGGGCCCGACTGCTGCAGGCGGCGCAGGACGAACAGAACGCGGCCATGTCGGCCGAGCGTCGTTCTCAGGTTGGAGGTGGTGGGCGCGGCGAGAAGATCCGCACCTACAACTTCAAGGAGAACCGCCTCACCGACCATCGCATCGGTTTCACCATCTACCGGCTGCAGGACGTGCTGTCGGGCGACCTCGATGAGGCAGTGGAGGCGCTGGCAGCGTATGAGCGCGCCAAGCAACTCGCGGGGCAGCAATGAGCGACACGATCTCGTGGCGCGAGCTGTGGGACGACACCGCACGGCTGCACAGCAGAGTGCATGCTCGGTGGTTGTGCGAAGAGGCGTGCGGCGCGTGGGGTGAGGAGTTCGACGATGTGCTCGAACAGCCCGTCACCGAGCGAAGCGTGGCGCACCTCGATGCCATGCTGGCCCGACTGCGCAACGGTGAACCGCTGCAGTACGTGCTGGGTCACTGGTCGTTCCGGCATCTCGACCTGTTGGTGGACGATCGTGTGTTGATCCCGCGTCCCGAGACGGAGTGGGTCGCGGGCGTGGCGATCGACGCTGCCCGGCAGCAGCCGCGCCCGGTGCGGTGCGCGGATCTCGGCACGGGCAGCGGCGCCATTGGCCTATCGCTGCTGCATGAGTTGCCTCGCGGCAGCAGCGAGGTGTGGCTCACCGACGCATCGCCCGATGCGCTGGATGTGGCCCGAGCGAACAACGCGGGCATCGGCATCAATGGCGCTGGCGCCAGGTTCGCCCATGGCTCGTGGTACGACGCGCTCCCGGCCGACCTCGCTGGAACGTTCGGCGTGGTTGCTGCCAACCCGCCCTACATCGCCGATGGCGACCCAGCCGTCGATCCGTCGGTGCACGAATGGGAACCCGGCATGGCGCTGTACGCGGGCTCCGACGGCCTGTCGGCGTTGCGGATGATCGTCGGCGGAGCTCCCCACTGGCTGCAGCCTGGCGGCTGGCTGGTGCTGGAGATCGGCACGGGTCAGGGTGAATCGGTTGCCGCGCTATTCGAAGACGCGGGCCTGGTGGATGTGCAGGTGCAGCCCGACCTGGCCGGCCACGACCGTGTGGTCATCGGCCGACGGCCCTGACGGACCCGGCGTCAGCCGAAGCGGGCGGCGATCTGCCCGAGCAGCGACGTCTCTTCGGCCACGATCTCGTGGTCGGCTCCGGCGACATCGCGTGCGGCACTGAAGAGTGCGCCGCGGAGCAGGTGGTTGCTCACGCGTTCGTCGATGTCGTCGAGAAGAGCATCCACTGCGCCGTTGGCCTTGGCGGCCCGAACCTTGGCCATGGCCTCACCGAGGTACTGGTCGAACGAGAACGTGTCGGACTCCCAACCGGAGTCGTCGCTGATGTTGCGGATCTCGTCGATCTCTTCCTGGCTGATGTGTCGATCGCTGGTCATCACCAAGAGCAGCAGCTCGATGGCAGCCTGGTGTTCGAGGTCGGCGGTGGCGTGCACCGACACATGGCCGTAGAGATCGAGCAGTTGCTGGTGCATGGGGGTCAACCTAGTGGAGCGGGAGAGGCCAGCGAACGGCGCAGGAATTCCAGCTGGTGAAGCAGCAGATTCTCGGCCACCTGTTCCTGTGGGGTCATGTGAGTGACGCCCACCAGAGGCAGCACCTCATGGGGTTTGCCCGCCGCGAGTAGGGCGCTGGAGAGCTGCAGCGTGTGCGCCGCCACCACATTGTCGTCGGCCAGACCATGCACCAACAGCAACGGTCGCCAGAGCTGATCGGCCAGGGGGAGCAGGCTGGTGGCGTCGTACGGGCCGGCGTCCTCGCCGGGGTCGCCGAGGTAGCGCTCGGTGTAGTGCGTGTCGTAGAGGCGCCATTCGGTGACCGGGGCGCCGGCGATGGCGGCGTGGAAGATGTCGGGTCGGCGCAGCACGGCGAGTGCGGCGAGATAGCCGCCAAAGCTCCACCCGCGAACGGCCACACGTGTGAGGTCGAGCGGGTACTCCAGCGATGCGGCGTCGAGCGCTGCGATCTGGTCGTCGAGCACGGGCGTAGCCAGGTCGTGCAACACCGACCGTTCCCAGTTGGTGCCGCGCCCTGGGGTGCCGCGTCCGTCGGTGACGATGACGGCGTAACCCTGATCGGCAAACCATTGCGACACGAGGTGGCTGTTGTGCGCCTTCAGCACCCGCTGGGCGTGCGGCCCGCCGTAGGGATCCAGCAAAACCGGCAGGGGTGATCCGTCGTGGTCGTGTGGCAGCAGCACCGCGGTGGCAAGCCGACTCGGCCCGAACCGATGGATGGTGGGGCTCGCATGGATCAGCGGGGTCTGCGCGAACGACTGAATCACAGGGCCGTTCACCACGGAGGTGATGGCACCCGGTTGGTCGAGGGTGGCGCTGCGCACCACGACCGTGGAGCCTCCGACCGATGCTGTGTGCACTCCAGCGTCGGTGGTGATGGCAGTCACCTCACCATCGCTGGTCCACTTCCACACGTGCAGTTCGGTCGGCTCATCCAACGAGTTCGCGGCGAACCACACCTCGTCGTCCTGTGTAGCAATGACGGATCGGACCTGAAGGTGAATGGGGGTGACGGGAGTGCCGTTCACCATCAGTCGCCGGCAGCCGTCGCGATCGGCGCACATCACGACCGTGCCGTCGCCCAGCAGCGCCGGGGTACCCGGAACCAATTCCACCCACGCCGGATCTCCGTCGGCGAAGAGCGCTTCGGTGACACCATTGCGCGGATCGGCGGCCAAGACCATCAGGGAGCGTTGGTAGCGCGACTGCACCACCAGCAGCAGACGGTCGGGGCGCTGCCACAACACCTGCGCGAGATAGGGGTACGTCTGGCGGTCCCACACCACTTCGATGCCGCCGCCGTTCAGTGCCAGCACGTGCAGCGTGACATCGGGGTTGTTCGTTCCGGCGGCCGGGTAACGAATCTCCTGTGGTTGCCGATCCGGGTGGGCGGGGTCGGCAATGTGCCACTTCGGCACGCCGCCCACATCGACGCGGCATGCGGCAATGGCGGCGCCGTCGGGGCTCCACCAGTAGCCGCGTTGGCGCCCCATCTCCTCGGCTGCCACGAAGTCGGCGCTGCCCCACGTGACGTCGGGGATACCGCTTTCGCCGGCCAACTCCCAACTGCTGCCATCGAGTTCGGCGATGCGCAGCGTGGCGCCACTGACGTAGGCCACACGTGTGGCCACAGGGTCGGGTCGGGGGTCGAACACGGGGCCATCCACCGACAGTTCGCGCACCTGACCGCTGAGCAGACCACCCACGAACAGTCGGCCCGACAACGCCAATGCCACCACCGACGCGCTGCGATCGGTGGTGAACGACGTGACGCCCGATGCGCCTTCGCGCATTCGTTCGCGCCGCGCTCGTTCCTCGGCCGGAAGGTCTTCGTCGTCGTTCGCTCCGAGCAACACCAGTGGGTCGGCCACCAGGCGCTCGCTGCCGCTGATGGGGTCGAGGACCCACAGGCAGTTCACCGGGTCGTCGCCGGCTCGACTGCGAGCAAACACCACCCGCGAGCCGTCGGGCGACACCACCAGGTTGCGTGGATCGCCGAGCGTGAGGCGTTGCGTACGGGCGTGTTGACGCGGGAACGTGTCGCTCATGGTTCCTGAGCCTACGGGGGCGGGTCAGGAGCCGGGAACGACGAGAATCTTGGCGTGAGCCTCAGGGTTGGCGAGATCGGCGAACGCCTGCGGCACGCCATCCACCGGCACCGTGCCGGTGAGCCACGGCGACAGGTCGACCTTGCCCTCGGCGATGGCAGTGAGCGAGTTGGCGAACTCGTGCGGTTCGTAGCCCAGCACGAACTGCAGCGACAGTTCCTTGCCGATGCCCAGCATCGGGAAGATGGTGTCCTGCTGCATGCAGACACCGACCACCAAGATGCGCGCGCCGCGTGGCGCCACCCGCATCGTCTCGTGGATCATGCCGGGCACGCCGACTGCGTCGAAGATGACGAGTGGCTTGGAGCCGTCGATGCGCTTCCATGCGTCGGTCGCGGTCTCGACGCGCGGGTCCACTACTTCATCGGCACCGAGCAGCGCAGCAAGCTCGCGACGCTTCGCTGAGAAGTCGGCCACCACGATGGGGCCGATGCCCTGCATGCGAAGTTCGGCCACACAGGCCAAGCCCACCGGGCCGGCGCCGATAACGATGGCGGCATCGCCCTTCGCGATGCGGCTCTTGTTGACGGCGTGGATGCCGACGGCCAGAGGTTCGGTGAGGGCGGCCAGATGTGCGGGCAGCCCGTTCGGCACTTTCATGCCGAGCATCTCGTTCAGCACCATCAACTCGGCGTAGCCGCCGTTGTACTGGTTCGAGTAGCCGACGGCGTGCAACCCTTCGGCGTCGAACGTCACCGGCATGCTCACCACCACGTCGCCCACCTTCAGGTTCTGCACGCCGGCGCCGAGTTCGACCACCTCGCAGCAAAACTCATGCCCCATCACCGTGGGGTGCTCGGGTTCGAAGCTCTTGGGCGCCATGGGGTCCGCAGCGGCGTCGCCGTTGATCTCCTTCATCCGCTCACGAAGTTCGGCACCGTGCTGCAGCATGTGCAGGTCGCTCCCGCAGATGCCGCAGGCGAGCACCTTGGTGAGCACCTGGCCGGGGCCGGGTGTGGGGTCGGGCAGGTCGTCGACCCGCATCTGCCAGTTCTGCATCACCGCTGCGCGCATGGTCGGCAGCGTAGGGGAGTGCCCTCGACGCGGCCGATGCGGAGCAGGCCGTGTTACCTCAAAACGTGCTGCCTCAGGACTTGTACGACAGCGACGCGGTGCAGGCGTCAGTGAGGTCACGGTCCAGCCAGCGGTGCTGGGTGTCGGCCGCGAGCCGTACGACCCACCACGGGTGGTGGCGAGCCCGCTGTCAGTGCGAGAAATGCGCGATGGCCTCGACGACGACATCCCAGGCGGCATCCGCCTGCACGTGCGTGAGCCATTCGCAGTTGCCGGGCGGCACTTCGCGCAGATCGCGCTGGTCGATGATGGTCATCCCCATCGTGCGCGGGTCGCCCATGGCGATGTCGACGTGAGCGTTCTTCACCGTGAACAACTCGGGGTGCGTGAGGGCCATGACGGCCAGAGGGTCGTGCACGGCTGCCCCACCGATGCCGTGATGGCGCGATGTGTACGTGCCACTGAAGAAGTCGAGCAGGTCGGCCAACACGCGGGCCAACACGCCCGGCAATGCGCGCACCATCT
This sequence comes from uncultured Acidimicrobiaceae bacterium, assembly GCA_903919455.1. Taxonomy (GTDB): domain Bacteria; phylum Actinomycetota; class Acidimicrobiia; order Acidimicrobiales; family Ilumatobacteraceae; genus UBA668. The sequence goes on from CAIXIJ010000084.1 coordinate 24,305, forward strand.
CGATGCGGTGGGGCAGTGCCTGAAACTGATGCGTGACGTCGAGACCCGCCATGATCAGTGGGCCGCCGTACGAGAACACGATGTGTGCGGCTTCCGGGTCGCACCAGAGGTTGAACTCCGCTGCCGCGGTGCGGTTGCCGAACAACCCGCCACCCATCAGGGAGATGCCGGCGATGCGGTCTTTCAGGTCGGGTGCGGCCCGTAGCGCGAGCGCGATGTTGGTCATCGGCCCGGTGGGTACCAACCAGGTGCCTTCGTTCGCCCGGCACGTTTCGATGATGAACCCCACCGCATCCGTGCTCGCAGGTGGACCACTCGGCTCTGGAAGGTCGGCTCCGTCCATACCGCTCTTGCCGTGCACGTAGTCGGCGTGCTTGGGCGTCTGGATCAATGGGCGCTCGGCTCCCGAGTGGACGGGAGCGGCCAGGCCCACCAGGTCGCGCACGATGATCGCATTGCGGGTGGTGGCGCTCAGCGGCGCATTGCCGGCCACGGTGGTGATGCCCAGCACCCTGGTGTGTCGGGCGGCAACGAGGATGGCGATGGCATCGTCGTGGCCGGGGTCGCAGTCGAGAATGATCGAGGGGAGCTCGGTGGGCATGTCGCCCAGATTGTCAGACGGGGCCGATCAGGCGTGAATGGTGCCCTCGCCATCGAGGGTGATGGTGCGCCCCACCCATTCGCCCTCGCACATGGCGGCGGCCAGAGCCTCGTCGCTGGAAGTGCCCCAGGCCCGGCGGCCGTCGGCGAGCAGACATGCAGCCAGCCCGGTCTCGGGCTGACCCTCGCGGCCGTGCATCACGGTGTAGGCCTCGACGGTGGCGGTGCCTGCCGCATCGGCCGCTTCGGCCAGTTCGCGACGCGGCATCGCATCGATCTGATCTTGCGGATAGGCGTGGCGGAACTCGGTGGTGCCCGGCTCGGTGGCGTACACGCCGAACGCGTGCTTGGTGGTGTAGCCGCCGTTGGCCCACACGAGTCCGGTGGTGCCGGGCTGCTCGCGCAGTTCGCCCATCACGGTGGCGATGGAGTGCATCACGTAGTTGTTCCAGGGGCCACCGGCGAACGACAGGCCGCCGGTGCGGGTGAGTTGCTGGTCGAGCGAGAGGCCGAGGCTCTTCGCTCCGAGCTGCACCGCTGCGGGAAAGCACGAGTACAGGTCGATGATGTCGATCTCGTCGATGCGCTTGCCGGCCATCGCCAGTGCCAGGCGGCCACCGAGTTCCACGGCGGGCGTCTCGGCGAACGACCAGCGGTTGCTGATGAACTGGTGCTCGTGGCAATCCGTGCCGGACAGTGGAAACACCCAGCGATCGCGTGGCACGCCCAGGGCCTGCGCCTTTTCCACGCTGCACATGATGAGCGCCGCGCCCATGTCCACGTCGTTGTTGGAGTTCATCATCTTCGTGTACGGCAGGCCGACCATCCGGTTCGACGGGCTGGGCGTGCGGATCTCTTCCGGCGTCTTGAAGGTGGGGATCCAGGCGTACGGGTTGCGCGAGGCAACCTCGCTGAAACGCGACCACAACCCGCTGATGACCTCGAGGTGCTCCTCGGGGCTGCGTCCCGCAGCGGCGCGGATTGCGGTTTCGAACATCGGGTACACCTGCACGGGCATGGTGATGCCGCGCGCTCGCTCGGTGTCGTGGTTCATCACCAGGTCTTCGCCGAGCAGCACCGGATGCGAGTCGGTGGGTGCCGCGGGCCAGTCCGGTTCGATGCCAGCCTTGCGAGCCTTCATGCGGGTGCGCCAGGCCTCGCCGCCGGTGAGGATGGCCAGGTCGAGTTTGCCGGCCATGATGTCGAGGGCTGTGCTGTTCACCAGCGTCTGCGGGCTGTTGCCGCCCATCGTGGTGGCGGCCAGTTCCCTTGGCGACACGCCCAACTGCTCGGCAACCACCTGTGCGGGGTTGTTGTAGCGCCAGCTCAGCAGGCCGACCACGCGGATGCTGTCGGGGTTCGGAACGCTCGCCAGACCGGCATCGGCGGCAGCATTTCGGATGGCTTCCACCATCAACGCGGACGCGTCGAGCGCGTCGTCGAGGCCGGCGGCACGGTGCAGGAACTGCCCCGCACCGACCAGCACGGGGGTGCGGGGGTCGAGCGACATGGGGGAGAGGGTAGGAACTCGACGGCCCACATGACGAACTCACCGACGTCCGATCGCGGACGGGGATGGGTGGGGGTCGGGTGGTGGGGTGGCTCTACACTCGCTGCGATGTCACGCATTGCCATCGGCGCGGATCACGCCGGCTACGACCTGAAGCAACACCTCATCGCCGTCCTGCAGGATGGTGGTCACGACGTACTCGACCTTGGTACGCACAGCACGGAGAGCTGCGACTACCCGCCGATCTGCGCTGCGGTGGGCCGCAGCGTGCGCGACGGCGAAGCCGAGTTCGGCATCGTGCTGGGCGGCAGCGGCCAGGGCGAGCAACTCGCTGCGAACAAGGTGCACGGCGTGCGCGCCGCACTGTGCAACGACCTGTACACCGCGCGCATGGCGCGTCAGCACAACGATGCGAACGTCCTCAGCATGGGTGGACGCGTGGTGGGTATCGGCCTTGCCGAGGAGATCCTCGCCACCTTCCTCGCCACGCCGTTCGAGGGCGGTCGCCACGCTCGACGCGTCGAGCAACTCATGCAAATCGAAGCCGACGAGAGCGCTCGCGGCTGAGCACCCCCGAAACACCACGGAGACACAATGCCCTTCCCCAGCGACACCACCCCCGACACTCAGGTGTTCGACCTCATCGACGCCGAGGTGCAGCGTCAGTGCACAGGGCTGCAACTCATCGCCAGCGAGAACTTCACCTCGCCAGCGGTGATGAGAGCGGTGGGCAGTGCGCTCACCAACAAGTACGCCGAGGGCTACCCGGGCAAGCGGTACTACGGCGGCAACGTCATTGTTGACGACATCGAATCGCTTGCCATCGAGCGTGTGAAAGCACTCTTCGGTGCCGACCATGCGAACGTGCAGCCGCACTCGGGGGCGAACGCCAACATGTGCGCCTACCAAGCCGTCCTTCAGCCGGGCGACACGGTGCTGGGCCTCAGCCTCGACCACGGTGGCCACCTCACGCACGGTTCGCCGGTGAACGCCAGCGGCAAGCTGTACTCGTTCGTGCCCTACAAGGTGACGCCTGGCGACGAGCGCATCGACATGGATCAGGTGCGCGACCTGGCGTTGCAGCACCGACCCAAGCTCATCGTGGCTGGCACTACCAGCTACCCGCGGCGCCTCGACCCGGAGGCGTTCAAGGCCATCGCCGACGAAGTGGGTGCGATGTTCATGTTCGATGCAGCGCACCTTGCTGGCCTCATTGCGGGCGGTGTGTACCCCAACCCGGTGCCCTACGCCGACATCGTCACCTTCACCACGCACAAGACGCTCCGCGGCCCGCGTGGTGGCACCATCCTGTGCAAGCAGGAGTACGCCGCTGCGATCGACAAGGCCGTGTTCCCCGGTTGGCAGGGTGGCCCCCTCGAGCACGTCATCGCCGGCAAGGCCGTCGGGTTCTTCGAAGCCGCCCAGCCGAGCTTCAAGGAGTACGCGCGGCAGATCCTGTTGAACGCCGATGCGTTGGCGGATGCGCTTGTGCAGCAGGGCTTCCGCCTCGTGAGCGGAGGTACCGACAGCCACCTGATGGTGGTGGACCTGCGACCGTTCGATGCCGACCTCACCGGCAAGGAAGCGCAGATCGTGCTCGACGAAGGTGGCATCACGCTGAACAAGAACAACGTGCCCAACGACCCGCGCAGCCCGTTCGTGACGTCGGGGGTGCGCATCGGTACGCCGTCGGTCACCACCCAGGGCATGAAGGAGCCGCAGATGGTGCAGATCGCCGAGCTCATCGCTCGCGTGTTGCGCCACCGCACCGACCCGACGGCCGTCGCCGCGGCGAAGGCCGATGTGGCGACGCTGTGTGCGCAGTTCCCTGCATACGTGTGATCACTAAGGTGGGCTGATGCCCGGCACCGGCGAATACCTCGTCATCGGTGCCGTCGCGGCTGTGGTCACCTTCGCGGTCACACCGTTGATCATCCGCATCGCCAAGCGACTTGGTTGGGTGGTGGCGCCCGACGCCCGCCGCGTGCACAAGGTGGTGACGCCTGATGTGGGTGGCATCGCCATGTTCATCGGCTTCATCGCTGCGTTCGCAGTGGCGCGCCTGTGGGATGTCTTCGACCCATTGTTCGCTCGCAACTCCGAACCGCGCGGTGTGCTCTATGCGGCCACGCTGATGTTCCTGATCGGCTTCGTCGACGACATCCGCGAGATCTCTGCACCGGCGAAGGTGTTCGGCACGGTGGTGGTGGGCGCAGTGCTCGTGTACTTCGGCGTCACGATGTTCTACTTCCGTGTTCCGTTCGTCGACGTGTTCATCCTCACGCCGCAGTGGATACCGCTGATCACGGTGCTCTGGCTGTTGGGCATGACCAACGCCATCAACCTCATCGATGGCCTCGACGGCCTCGCAGCCGGCATCGTGGCGATCGGTGCAGGAGCGTTCTTTCTCTATGCGCAGCGGCTTGCCGACCCGCAGGTTGGCATGCTCACGCCGCCGAACATCGGGCCGCTCGTGGCCATTCTGGCCGTGGGAATGTGCGTGGGTTTCCTGCCGCACAACTTCAACCCGGCGCGCATCTTCATGGGCGACGGCGGAGCCTTGCTGCTGGGCTTGCTGATGGCCGTGAGCACCAGCGTGGTCGGTGGGCGCGCCGACCCGAACGCAGATCGTTTCGTGGGGCAGACGTACTTCTTCCTCGCGCCCCTGTTCATCCCGCTCATCATCCTTGGCGTCCCGATCCTCGACACGTTGTTCGCGATCATCCGCCGTGCTGCGAAACGTCAGGGCGTCGCGTCTGCCGACAAGGGCCACCTGCACCATCGACTGATGGAGATGGGCCACGGGCAGCGTCGCAGCGTGCTCATCCTGTGGGCATGGACGGCCCTGCTGTCGGCATTCGTGCTGTATCCGGCACTCACGGGTAGCGGCGTGAGCTACATCCCGATCGGCGGGGCGATGCTGGTGCTGGTGCTCTACACGGCGCTGCACCCGCAGATCCGTCGCCGGCGCACATGATTTCGAGCTCGCTTTGCATGGGCCCCTGTCGGCCGGACTAGATTGTGCAGGCGTTCACAAGCCCGGCCACAACGTTGTGTCCGGCGTTCGTCCTGAGGTCGGCCCCGTACCGTGAAAACCATGTCCACCCGTCGCTCCATGCCTGCCGCCAGCGCACTCGCTGACAAGCAGAATGGCCAGACGTTGGGCCGCGGCATGGACTTTGCACTGGTGGTGCTGGTGTTCCTCGGCATCGGCTACGGCATCGACCGCTGGCTGGGAACTCGCCCCTGGTTCATGATCGGCCTCGTGATCTTCGCCGTCATCGGCCAGTTCATCAAGATGTACTACGACTACACCGCAGCGATGGAGGCCCATGAGGCCGACCGCGCGAATGCAAGTCAGGCGCACCGTCGATGAACGACATGACCGTGAGCCCCATCACCACCTCGCTGCAGGGCCCGGCTCCTGAGGTGGGTGTCACCAAGGACATGGTTCGCCGTGGCCTCATCGTCGCCCCACTCATCATCGCCGTGTGTGGCGTCATCTGGGGTATGAACGGCGCCTACTCGTCGGCGTACGGCATCGCCATCGTGCTCGTGAACTTTGCGCTCGCTGCCACACTCGTGGCCGTCACCGCCCGAATCAGCCTCGGACTCATGATGGGTGCCGTGTTGTTTGGGTATCTTGTCCGACTCGGACTCATCTTCCTGGCCGTGTTGCTGGTGAAAGATTCCGGTTGGATTTCGCTTCCGGCACTCGGAGCGACCATCATCGTGACGCACCTTGGTCTCCTCGTGTGGGAGATGAAGTACGTTGCACTGTCCCTCGCTCATCCCGGCCTGAAGCCGTCCCGCCCGTAACCACCACAGGAACTGTCGTGATCGCCGAATCTTTTTCCTTCCCCGAGATCAACTCGATCCTGCGCTGGCAGGACCTCTTCGTCTCGTTCAACAAGATCGCCCTCATCGCTGTCGCCGCTGGCGTCATCGGAATCGCTGTCTTCCTGCTGGCCGGTCGTAAGGATGCGAGCAAGGCGCCCAAGGGCGTTCGCAACCTCGCCGAGACCTCGGTGGAGTTCATCGAGAACGGCATCGTGATGCAGACGATGGGCAAGGACGGCCTGGGCTGGACACCGTTCCTGCTGAGCCTGTTCGTGTTCATCTACCTCTGCAACGTGCCGGGCATCATCCCGCTCATCCAGATGCCGGCAACCGCACGTATGGCCATCCCGATGTTCCTGGCACTGCTCGTGTGGGTCATCTACAACGGCGTGGGTCTGAAGCACCAGGGCATCAAGTACCTCACCAACACCATCTGGCCCCCCGGTGTGCCGGTGGCGCTGAAGCCGCTCGTGGGCATCATCGAGTTCATCTCGAACATCATCGTTCGCCCGTTCTCGTTGACGGTCCGACTCTTCGCCAACATGCTGGCCGGTCACATCCTGCTCGTGACGTTCGCACTGCTCACGCAGTCGCTCATCACGGCAGAGACCATGCAGCTGATGCTGAAGCCGATGGCCATCCTGCCGTTCGGCATGCTCGTGTTCCTCACGGCCTTCGAGGTGCTCGTCGCCTTCCTGCAGGCCTACATCTTCACCATTCTCACCGCCGTGTACATCGGTGGCGCTGCTCACCCAGAGCACTGAGTTCAAGTCTCCAACTACCCAGAACCTCATCAGGAGAGAAACAACAATGGAAGCTTTCGCCCACCTCGTGAACGAGCTGAACGCAGCCGACCAGAAGGCAGCCAACGCTGCCAGCTCAGCCGGTTTCGCCTACGGTCTCGCCGCCATCGGCCCCGGCATCGGCATTGGTTACCTCGTCGGCAAGTCGGTCGAGGCCATGGCCC
>CAIXIJ010000085.1 GCA_903919455.1 uncultured Acidimicrobiaceae bacterium
TCGGCCCGACACCAACGACAGCACCGATTGCACCGCATCGATGATGGGTTCGTCGGTGGTGAGCGAACGGTCGCCCACCCGCACCGGCAACGGCAGGGCACCGCGTGCGAACACGGCCTCTACCAGCGGGGCGAAGCGTTCGAGGTCGGGGCATAGCACCAACACCTCGTGCGGCTGCAAGGTGGGGTCGGCGACGAAGGCGTGACCAAGCGCGTCGCGCAGCACTTCCAACTGGCGCACCTCGCCGTGGCAGGCGTGCAACTGAATGGAACCGTCGTCGGCCGGCAGGCCCACGCTTGCCGGTGACAGGTCGTGGCGGATGCCGTGCTGCAACGCCGCCAGCAGCGTGGCGGGCGGGATGGTGGCCGGACCCTCGCAGGGCACTTCGGTGATGCCCGGCAACTGGTGCAGCAGCGCCCTGGCCTCCAGCGCAGGACGGCCCCACGATGCCAGCAGCGCGTTCGAGGCGGCGATGGTGACATCGAGGTTGGATCGCACGTTCAGCCCTCCGGCCAAGCGGTGCGGCGACTTCTTCCACGCCTCCATCGACGGCACCCGCAGGAACACGTGCACATCGCGCTGCGCCGACAGTGCCAGCAGCACCTGCTGCATGGTGGGGGCCAGCGAGCCGACGCCGAACACCGACACGCGCTGCGGCAGGTTCGGCTGCACTGCGCCCGACCGGATGGCGTGCAGCAGGCCGGGCAGACGCTCGGGCGGGCTGGGCGCATCGATGCGGTCGCGCACGGCACGCCACAGCTGCGCCTGCCACAGGTGCGCAGGGTCGAGCATGGCGGGCGAACCGTCGTCGCGGAACGTGCCATCGCTGAACTCGCCGTTGGCCCAGCACTCAATGAGACGCGGGCGCTGCGTGGCGTAGCGGTCGAACAGGTCGGCGATGCGACGGGCAAGCGCCCACGGCTGGGCATGCTCGCGGCCCGGCACGACCACCTTCGATACGGCGAGCTCTTCGAGCACTGCCCAGGTGAGCCGCGGCAGTCGCCACGGGTCGCTCTCGGGTTCGTCGGCTCGGCCGGCATCGCCGAGCGCCCGGGCCATGAACTTGCCCGGGAACATGAATTCCACGTTGGCGCTGATGCCATCGCCGGCACCTTCCGCGCTCACGCCCAGACGGCGGCCGAGGCCCACCATGGCCGCATCCTTCAAACCTGCCGCCGGCACCGCAACCACATCGGCCGTGAACGGGTCGGCGGGCGCGGGCGCGAGCACATCAGCGAGGGCGTCGAGCAGGGGCTCGAGGGAGTCGGCGTGGTGCAGGTGAAGCATCAGAGTGTGAACGTTAGGAGAGGGGTGGAACGTGACGGGTCATGGGTTCACCGTGAGCGTGGAGCCACGACCATTTGGAAGCGCCCGCACCTCGATGCCCACGTGCAGTTGCTGTTTCATGGCCTCCACGTGGGTGATGGCGCCCACCATGCGACCTGCTGCGTGCAGCTGAGCAAGCGCATTGATGGCATCGTCGAGCGACTCGGGGTCGAGCGAGCCGAAACCTTCGTCGACGAACAGCGCCTCGAACATCTTGCCGCTGCCGGCACCGCCGTGACTGACCACATCGGCCAATCCGAGTGCCAGCGAGAGCGACGCCTGGAACTGCTCGCCACCCGACAGCGAGGCAGTGGCTCGATCGCGACCCGTGTGGGCGTCGAACACCCGAAGCGTGAGCCCGCCCTTGCTGGCGGTGTCGCGGAGCAAGCGGTAGCGGTGCCCCGACATGCGATCGAGGTGAGCGTTGGCGGCGTTCGTGACGCGGTCGAGTTCGCCTGCCAGCACCCACCGTTCGAGCTTCACGCCCATGCCCGCCTCGCCGTTGCAGGTTGCGAACACGATTCGAGCATCGGCAGCCCGCTGACGAAGATCGGCCGAGCCGGCTGCCACCGCCTCCGCCTGGTCGAGTTCGGCGCTGGCTGCCGCAAGGGCGTTGTCGGCCGTGGTGAATTGCGCCGCAGCTTCGCTGACCATCGCGCGTACCGCATCTGCTGCCTCGGCGACGACAATCGGGTCGGGCCGTTCGGCCGGAACGTCTTGGCTGCGGAAGGCCTCCACCCGGCCAGACGTCGAGGTGAGATCGTCGCGCCACCCGGCGACGGCAGCCGCCCCTTCGGCTTCCTCGTCGTCGCCAAGCATCACCGCAACCGCATCGTCGACTGATGCGTAGCCGCTGGTGGCGAGTTGCGTTGCGAGATAACGCTGAGTGCCTTCGTGATCGGTGACGGCCACGGTGGCCTTGGTGGCGAGCAAGGCCAAGGGCTTGGCTGCCTCGGTGAGCAGACCGACGTTATAGGTGGCGATCTCCAAGGCATCGGACTCGATGGCTTTGTCAGCCACCACCTTCGCGAGCCGTTCGGCTTCGGTGCGTTTGGTCGTGGCGATGCCCCTCAGTTCGCCAACCTTGTCGGCGGCATCCGAGGCCGCAGAAGCCAGTTGCTCGACCCGCGGTCCGAGTTCCTCAATCTCCTGCTTGACCACTTCGAGTGCGCCCGTCGCCTCGCGTGCCGCGCTGAGTGCGGCTTCGGCGGTTGCTGCCGCATCGGAGAGCGATTGCACCGTTTCGTCGGCGAACTCACCTAACGACTCCCGCAGGCCTTGAATGGTGGCGTCGTGCGCTGCAACGTTCGCGCTCGCCGCGCTCCACACGTTGCGTGCAGCATCCACCTCGTCATGGCCGACATCGTCGCCTTCGGCCATCTGCGCCTTGGACGGATGCTCGTGCGAACCGCACACCGGGCACGCCTCACCGACGCGCAGGTCCTGCGCCAAGCGCGGCGCTTGCGTGGCGACGAACCGAGCCATCAACTGCTCGTAGCTGGCCTTGGCACCCTGATCGGTGGTCTCAGCCTTGCGCAACGCTGCCACCGCGGTGTCGAGCGCAGTGCGCTGGAGAACCCGTTGCGCAGCGCTGTCGAGCGCAACAGTGAGCGTGGGCAACTGAGCGGCGACCGGTTCGAGCTCGGCGGCGGTGGCACGCAGACGCGCTTCGCCGTCCTTGGCCGCCTGCATGTCGAGACCCAACGCCGTCTGCGCCTGCACCGCCTCGTCGCGTGCGGCATCAGCCTGATTGGCGGTGACCATCGCGTCCTGCGCCGCCTGCCAAGTCTGTCGCTGCGCAGCAATCTCGTTCGTTGCGGCCTCCACAGCGCTTGCCACGGCGGTGGGCTCGGTAACTGGCACCGGCCGACCGAGCGCGTCGAAGTAGACGGCAACCTTGCCATAGACCTCGGCAACCGCAGCCGCCGCCTTCGTTGCTGCTGCGGCAGCCTTCTCAACCTCCGTTGCGGCAACGACGACGGGGCGAGCACGAACGCTGCGCTCAACCGCACCGGCAAGCGCCTCGACCTCTGCACGCCGCTCCTCGAGCGCCTCCAGATGCGCCGCCGCGGTAGCCGCTTCGTCGAACAACTTTGCCTGCGCCTCCGCCGTCGCCTGCCGGCCATCCGCCTCGGTGGACTGCTGGCGCAGCGATGCCAAGGCTGTCTCGTGTTCGGCGCGAGCGGGGGCCAGATCGGCGAGGGCGACGCGAAGCTCGGCCTCCGACAGCACCGCCACTTCCTCAGCGTTGGCGGGCGCATCAAGCCACAGGTCGTGCGCCTGGATGTAGGCGCCGTTGGCGTTGGTGCGGTGGTGCGCCATCTGCGTGGCGATGGCCTTGACCTGTCCGTCGAGATCCTTCATGCGCTGCTTGAGCAGTGCGGTGGCGTCCTCGTAGATCTCGCCACCGAACAGTTGGCGAAGCAGGGCCTCCCGGTCGTTGTCGGTAGCGATGAGAAAGTCGGTGAACTTGCCCTGCGGTAGCAACACCACTCGCTGGAACTGCGTGGCATCCAGGCCCACCAACTCGGTGCACTTCGCGGTGCACGCTGTGGTCTTGGTGGCCAGCGAGTTCGTGCCCGAACCCACCACCTCGACGAGCGTTGCGTCGGCGAGCTGCTTTGTGAGCCCGCTACCGCGCGTCTTGGCGCGCTCCTGGGCGGGTTTGCGGTGGATCTTGTAGCGCTTGCCCTCGGCCTCGAACGTGAGCTCCACATAGGTCTCCACGTCGGCATCGGCATGATGTGAGCGGGGTTCGCCGGCCGACGAGCGACCACCCGGCATCACGCCGTAAAGCGCGTAGACCATGGCGTCGAACACGGTGGTCTTGCCCGTGCCGGTGGGGCCGGTGACCACGAACAGGCCGCGGCGACCGAGCGCCTCGAAGTCGACGACCTCCTTGCCCGGGTACGAGCCAAATGCTTGGAACTCCAGACGGAGCGGACGCATCAGGCCACCTTCCCTTCGGCATCGACGATGGCGGTGTGCAGCAACTGCGCCTGCGATGGCGTGGCGACTTCGCCCACGCTCTCTTTCCAGAAGGCGTCGGCCACTTCCACAGGGCTCATGGTGCGCTGGTCAGCGAGGGCACCGGTGAGGCCGGCACCCTCTTGGATCGGCGAGTCCAGCACGATCTCCACCACGTTCGGGTACACCGCAGACAACTTCTGTTTGGCGTCGATGACGACGCCGGCATCGGTGAGGATGGCCCGTGTGAGCGAGTGGGCAGCGGTGGCGGTGGGCCGCACCTGGAGCAGTTCGTCGAGCGTGCCGCGAATGGTGCGCACCGGGCGACCGACCGGCACAGGGACCTCGGTGATGGTGGTGGCACCCTTCGCATCCATCTCGAGAATGGTGACGCTCTTGGCATGCTCCTCGGAGAACGAATACGCGAGCGGTGTGCCCGAGTAGCGCACCATGGGCCGAACCTGTTGGGGGCGATGCAGGTGGCCGAGTGCGGTGTACGAGAAGCCATCGAACAGATCGACGGCGACGGTGCTGGTGCCGCCCACGGTGAGCTGACGCTCGGAGTCGCTGGCCTCGCCGCCAGCTACGAACGCGTGGCTGACCGCGAGTGTGCGCGGCGCCGAAATGTGCGGCTGGGCAGCAGCAATGGCTGCCTCCAACACCGAGTGGTGGGTGCGACGCACTCGGCGGGCGAACGCGTCGTCGTCGCCCTCCTCCCCTGCTGGCGCCGCCATGTCGTCGGGGGCAGCCTGCGGGTCGAGGAACGGCAACATCACCAGATCCAGCGGGCCATCGGCGAAGGTGAGGTGGATGACCTCGCCGATCTTCGCGTAGCCGCCACGCACATAGACCCTGCTGACATCCATCAGTTCGTCGTAGGCCGCCACACGATCGGCGCCGTCATGATTTCCGGTGATGACGGCCAGTGTGTGACCCGCCGCCTGCAAGCGAACCAACGCCTCGCGGAACATCACTACCGCTTCGGTGGGAGGAATGGCACGGTCGTAAATGTCGCCGGCCACCACCACGAGATCGATCCGCTCAGCGGCGCAGAGTTCAACCAACCAATCGATGAAGGCCCGTTGGTCGTCGTGCAACGACACGGGGCCGAAGCTGCGACCGAGGTGCCAGTCGCTGGTGTGAAGAATGCGCATACAGGGCTCCGGAGGGGATCGGACGGCGAAGGCGGCGACAGCCGCATGGCGTGAACGCAACTACATCACATGGGTGTGACGAAGTAGCCGAAGCCGCACAAATACCCGCCAAACAGTGTGAACTCGTCCTGGCCGAATGAGGAGCAGGGCCCCACACGGCTGGCCGCTGCTCGGTTTCGGTCACGATTGGACCCTGTCCGATAGCATGCGCACAGTTGCGATCCACTGTGCGGATCGCCCGTTTCCGCCGCGGTGGCGGCTCTGGAGGTCGACACATGTTTTGGGCGTTTATGGCCGCACTCTTGGCCGTACCAGTGGGCGTGTTCGTCATTCGACCGCGGTTGGCGAAGCTGTTCGACAAAGACTTCCAGGGCGTGAAGATCGAAGCCATCGTCGGCCCGATCATCACCCTCACCGTGTTCCTCGCCGCCTTCGTGGTGGCGCAGGCCACGCAGACGTACCAACGCGCCGGCCAGAACGCGATCGGCGAAGCAAACGCCGTCTCGCTGCTCAGCGAGAACGCCGGCATGCTGCCCGACGATCGTGGGCAAGCCCTGCAGGCCGCATCGGTCTGCTACGCCCGCGCCGTCCACCATCTGGAGTGGCCGTCGATGGAGAGCGGCCAGAGTGCGCCGGCCGCCGATTACTGGGCGCAATCCTTCAACGACGAAATTCCCAAGATTCTCGATGGGCCCGGCGCCATCGTCGGGCAGGTAGTTGGCCTGAACCGCACCCAGAGCGAGATGCGCCAGTTGCGTCTCTACGAGGCGTCACCGCACCTGCCGCAGACGACGATCCTCTTGATGATCGTCGCCGTCATCCTGGTCATCCTGCTGCTCAGCTCGTTCGCCATCGCCGACATTCGCCGGCGCGTGCTCGTGCCGCTGGCGCTGGCGCTGGCGGTGCTGCTCGGTGGCACCTTGTATCTGGTGGAACAACTCGAGGAGCCGTTCGCCGGCATCATCCGAGTGCAGCCCAGCCTGATCACCAAGGTCGAGGTGAGTCTCGAGAAGGAGTTCGGGATCCGTTATCCCGACGTGCAGTTGCCGTGCGGGGCCGACGGCACCCCCACCGCCTGACCCGGCAGGCCGCTGCCGCGAACCTCGCGGCGAAAATCCCTGCACCAAGCGCACAAATTCCTGCCCGCGAACCGCGTGACACCCCTGTGTCAGGCTGCCCCGCATGAGTACCGCCGCCCACCACCTCGAACTGGTCCTCCACCGTCTGGCAGGCGATGGCGCCGTGCCCCGTGCCGACCAGGTGGAGGCCGTGGCGGCCATCGTGCAGCCCGCTGCCCGCGTGCTGGTGGTACAGGCCACCGGCTGGGGGAAGTCGGCCGTCTACTGGGCCGCCACCTCGGCCATGCGCGCCAACGGCGCCGGGCCCACGCTGGTGGTGTCGCCGCTGTTGGCCCTGATGCGCGACCAGGTGTCGGCCGCCGAGCGAGCCGGGCTGCGGGCCGCCACGGTGAACAGCACCAACTTCGACGAGTGGGACCCCATCTTCGCTGCGCTGGATCGCGACGATCTCGACGTGCTGCTGGTGTCGCCCGAGCGCCTCGGCAACCCACGCTTTGCCGCGCGGCTCGATGAACTGATGGCCCGCGTCGGCCTGGTCGTCATCGATGAAGCGCACTGCATCAGCGACTGGGGCTTCGACTTCCGGCCCGACTACCAGCGCCTGGCCCGGGCATTGCTGTCCACGCCCACGGCATCGGTACTGGCCACCACGGCCACGGCGAACCAGCGTGTCACCGCCGATGTGGAGCGGCAGTTGGGCGCCAGCACCGTCACGTTCCGCGGCACGCTGGCCCGCACATCGCTGCGGCTCTCGGTGGTGCCCTCCCTCTCACCACTCGAGCGCTATGCGTGGGTGGCCGACGCGCTCGACACCATCGAAGGCTCGGGCATCATCTACGTGCTCACCGTGGCCGAGGCCGAGCGGTTGGCTGCGTTCTTGCGTGAGTGCGGCCACGCCGTGCCCGCCTACACCGGCCAGCTCGACGCCGACACGCGGGTGAAGGTGGAAGACCAACTGCGTCACAACGAAGTGAAGGCCGTCGTGGCCACCTCGGCGTTGGGCATGGGGTACGACAAACCCGACCTGGGTTTCTGCATTCACGTGGGTTCGCCCTCCACACCGGTTGCGTACTACCAACAGGTCGGGCGTGCCGGTCGCGCCGTGGCCCATGCCGAAGCGGTGCTGTTGTCGGCTCAGTCCGACGAACGCATCTGGGAGTACTTCGCCACCGCATCCATCCCCGACCCCGACGATGCGGCCAAGGCACTGGCCGCGCTCCAGGATGGGCCGCACTCGGTGATCGAGCTGGATGGGCTCACGGGCGTGCGGCGTGGCCGGTTGGAAGCACTGATGAAGATCCTCGCCATCGACGGCGTGGTGGCCAAGGACGGCACGAAGTGGGCGGCCACCGGTCAGCCCTATGTGCACGACGCAGCGAAGTGGGAGGCCCTCGCCACCACACGCCGCGCAGAGGCCGACCTGATGCGACGCTACGCCCACGGCGACGGCTGCCTCATGGCCTACCTGCAGCAGGCACTCGACGATCCCTCACCGGCGAAGTGCGGCAGGTGCTCGGTCTGCACTGGCGATCTGCCGCACCCGGGCACTGCGCCCAGCCAGGCGCGGCTGCTCGCAGCCCGCGCCTTCCTACGCGGCGACGACACCATCATCGAGCCGCGCAAGCAGTGGCCTTCGGGCGTCAGTCGCCGCGGCAAGATCAGCGGCGTCCGTGAGGGTCGCGCTGTGGCCTTCGCCGACGACCCCGGCTGGGCCGACGAACTGCGCGAACTGCAGCGCAACGGCCATCGCTCAGTACCGCCGGAGTTGCTCGCAGGAGCGGTTGCCACGCTGGGCCGATGGCGCAACGTGTGGGGTACCCGGCCCGTGGCCGTCGTGCCGGCGCCGGCCGCTGGTGCGGAGATGGACGCCAACCGCGCGCTGGCCATCCACATCGCCGATGTCGGCAGGCTGCCACTGCTCGAACTGTTCTCGTGGGCCGGTGGTGGGCTGCCCGCCGACAGTTCGAGCACCCCGGTGGTGGCGCATCTCGAGCAGGCCATCCGGTTCGACCGATCCGTTGGTGTGCCCGACGGGCCGGTGCTGCTCTGTGCCACCACCATGCGCACCGGGTGGACCATCACCATGGCGGCGACCATCCTTCACGAGATCGGGGGCGCCACCTCCCTGCCGTTGGTCATCCACCGCCTGCCCTGAACCCTGACCCGAAACCCCGGCCCCTGGCCCCTGCCCCGGGCCCCGGCCCCAGGCGGCGTGCGCCGTCATTCCAACTCGGGTTCCTCCTGCGCAGTGCGCTCTTCGAACGACTCGTCGGTCACGTCGGCGTCGGCAAAGGGCACGCCGTGAAGGTGATGCGGCGGATAGTCCACATGCACCTCGTCGCCGATCAACAGATCATCGGTTCCGGTGTTCTCCTCGTCGAACTGCTCAGCGCCCGTTTGCTCATCGATGAAGTCAGACATGATCCACCTCCACTCTCACTGTGCGCCGATTCCCGCAGAGCACAAGAGGCCATCGCAGTCATGACACGATGAACGCCATCGACACCGCACGACTCGACGTCTGGCTGTGGGCGGTGCGCCTCACCCCCACTCGCTCCACCGCCACCGAACTGTGCCGCGCCGGCAGGGTGACGATGAACGGCAACACCGGCAAGGCGGCCAGCCCGGTGAAGGTGGGCGACCGCATCGAGGCGCGCATCGCCGACCGAGTGCGCATCGTCGAAGTGGCCAAAGTGGTGAACAAGCGGGTCGGTGCGCCGATCGCGGCAGAGTGCCTCATCGACCACAGCCCACCGGTGATCCGGCCCGAGGAGGGGGCACCGGTGTTCCGCCGTGACCGCGGCGCAGGCCGACCCACCAAACGCGACCGCCGGCAACTCGACCGACTCCGCAGCGACCCCCACTGACAGCCCGAGCATCGGAGCGGTAGATCGGCGCGACTCCATGTGGGCAACCAACTGGCCGATGGCCGTGGAGATCCCTCGGGCCGGTTCAGGCGGGGGATTCGTTGAGTTCGACGAGGTTGCCCGACGGGTCGTTCAGGAACGCCTGCCGCCCGGGGCCGACCGGCTTCGGGTTGCTCACGGTGACGCCCTTGGCGCGGATCTCGGCGACGGTGGCATCGAGGTCGTCGACCCAGACGGCGAAGTGCTGACCCTTCTGGTCGGGCATCGGCACCTCCAGCAGGTGTACCTGTTGGCCGCCGATGTCGAGCCACGCTCCGGCGAACGAGAAGTCGGGCCGATCGGCACGCACGCCAAGGCCGAGCACACCCACATAGAAGTCGAGGGCAGCCGCGGTGTCGGTGACGTTGATCGACACATGGTGAATTCCGAGCGGCCGCATCTCGTCAGTCTCTCAGCAGTTGCGCGGTCGCCACACGGAAATCTTCAAACCTCTGGGCAATTAGTGTGGCCGCATGCCGTTGCCCGAGACGCTGCTCACTGCCAACTGGACCGACCTCGACCTGAAGGTGGTGGCCGGCGAGTGGCCCGCCGATGTGCACGGCGAAATGATCATCAGCGCACCGGTGGTCGACCCCCGTCTGTCGTTCCAACTGTTCGGGTTCGGCGCACTGGTGCGGTTGTCGCTGCAGCCCGGCACGTTCGGTGCACCCGCCGACCGGTTCGCCCTGCGCGTGAACACCATCGACACGCCGGTACATCGCATCCACGAACGCACACCCGACGCGTTCCACGGCGGCGTGCTGGGTCTGGACTCGCCGTACGGCCACGCCAACATGGCCAACACGGCGCCGCTCGGGTGGGGCGGCCGTCTGTTCGCCACCTGGGACGTTGGCCGGCCGGTGGAGGTGGACCCCGTCACTCTCAGCTTCCTCGGCGAGGTGGGCAGCGCCGCATCGTGGGGTGGCGACTCGTTCGGCCATCGCAACGTGCTGCCGCAGGTGTTCAGCACCGCCCACCCGGTGATCGACCGCGAACGCAACTGCATGTGGACCGTGAAGTTGGGCCTTGGCGCAGCAGGCCTCGAGCCCACCGTGGTTCGCTACGACGGTGATGGCATGGATGTGCGCACGTGGCGGCTTCCCGGCGCCACCGTGGCCGGCAGCATGCACACCATCACGCAGACGGAGAACTGGCTGGTGCTCGCCGATTCCGGCAACTTCAAGGCCGACTTCGGCGAGATCATGGGCGGCGACCGCAGCGTGCAGATCGACACGAAGGTGCCGGTGTACTTCGTGCGCAAGGCCGCGTTAGAGGCAACGCCGAACGGTGGCGAGGTGGCCTACGAGCGGGCGATGTTCGGGCCCACCACCGGCCACTACTACGCGAACTGGGACGACAGCGAAGGTGTCCGCGTGCTGTTCGAGCACATGGATCTCACCGACCTCGCGTGCCGGTTGAAGGCCACCGATATCGACGCCAACGGCAACGATCTGAACCCTGCGTACGTGGGCATGTACCAGATGGCGATGTCGGCGCAGACCGTCAGCGAGATCGTGTTCCATCCCGGCCAACCGCGTGGTTCGGTGGAGGCGAGCAACCGGTTCGACTGGACCTGGAACCTGCAGCTGTCGGCGATGGACTGGAGCCACGAAGGCCGCGTGAACCCCACGCACCATCACGTGGTGTACCAAGGTCGTCGGCCGGCCGCCCTGTCGCGACGCATCCTCGACGTGTACCGCGACCGCATCGACGAGGCGCAGGTCACTGCCCCCGAGCAGCACGCGACGCTGGCCACCTTCCGCCGCGGCGACCTCACGCTGCATTCACGGTGGACGTTCCCGTCGCTCGCCGATTTCCCTTCGTCGCCCATCTTCGTGCCGCGTCGTGGCGGCACCCCCGGCGGTGGCGACGGATGGATCGTGGTGACCGTCGTGAACGACGACGGCTTCCGCGTGGAGTGTTTCGACGCCGCCGACGTGCACCGCGGTCCCATCGGCGTGTTGGCAGGTCCGAACCGCGAGCGCGTGCCGTTCATGCTGCACAGCGTCTGGATGCCAGAGGCACGGCCGGCGACGAGCATCGAGCGCTTGTCGTTCGCCGACGACATCGATGCCGATGCCGTGAACGCATTGCCCGACGACCTCCGCGACGCCGTGCGCGCCGTGGCGGCCGAACTCACGCCTGCCTAAGTTCGGCAAGGCGCCCACGGTCGCCGTCGCATACAGTCGCACCAGGGGGTTCGGGATGGAATTCGACATCGTCATCCGCGGCGGCAGCGTCATCGACGGCACAGGTGCACCGCAACGCACGGCCGACGTGGCCATCCGTGACGGCGTGATCGTGGAAGTCGGCAATGTCGGCGGCCGCGGCACACGCGAATTCGAGGCCGACGGTGCGTTGGTGACACCCGGCTTCGTCGACATTCACACCCACTACGACGGTCAGGCCACCTGGGACAACCGGTTGCAGCCGTCGTCGGATCACGGTGTGACGACGGTGGTGGCCGGCAACTGCGGCGTTGGTTTCGCACCCGTGCGCCCCACCGACCACAACCTCCTGGTGGAACTGATGGAGGGCGTGGAAGACCTGCCCGGCACGGTGCTCCATGAGGGCCTGTCGTGGCAGTGGGAATCCATTGCCGACTACCTCGATGCGCTGGATGCCCGGCACTACGACATCGACCTCGCGACACAGGTGTGCCACGCCCCGGTGCGCGTCTATGTGATGGGTCAGCGCGGCGCCGACCGCGAGGCAGCAACGCCCGACGAGATCGCCGAGATGGGCCGCCTGGCTGCCGACGGCATTCGCGCCGGTGCACTGGGCTTCAGCACCTCGCGCACGTTGAACCACCGCACCAGCAAGGGCGAGTCCACCCCCACGCTCACCGCGTCGCGCGACGAGTTGGTGGGCATCGCCCGCGCCATCGGGGCGACGGGCCGCGGCGTGCTGCAGGTGGTGAGCGACTTCACCGACGGCGATGTGGAGAACGAGACACTGCTGGAGATGATGAGGGCGTCGAACCGGCCGCTGTCGATCTCGTTGCTGCAGGCGGGTCGGGGCTCCGGCTATCGCTCGAAGCTGGAACTACTGGAAGTCGCGCAGGCCGAGGGCCTCACGATGCGGGCGCAGGTTGCGGCCCGTGCGGTCGGTGTCCTGATCGGCATGCAGGGCACCATCAACCCACTGCGCTCCACCTCACCGTTCCAAGCAGTGGCGAACCTGCCGCTCGCCGAGCAGGCGCGTGCGCTCAGCGCCCCCGAGCAGCGCGACCAACTGGTGCGCGAGCTACGCGAGTTCGGCGGCCGGTTGAAACTGGAGCGCATCTTCGAACTCGGCAACCCGCCGCAGTACGAGCCGCGACCGGAAGATTCCATCGCCGGTCGGGCCGCTGCCGCGGGCGTCGATCCGTGGGAGCAGTTGATCGATCTGATGCTCAGCGACGACGGCCGTACGTTGTTGTACCTGCCGGTGCTGAACTACTTCGACGGCAGCCTCGACGCCGCGCACGAGATGCTCGCCCACCCGTTCACCGTGCCCGGCCTGGGCGACGGCGGTGCGCACGTGGGCACCATCTGCGACGGCAGCTTCCCCACGTCGCTGCTCACGCATTGGGGCCGCGATCGAGATCGCGGGCCGAAGTTCGACCTGCCGTTCCTCGTGCAGCGCCAGGCGCGCGGCACCGCCGAAGCGGTAGGCCTCCTCGACCGTGGTCTGCTGGCTCCGGGCTACAAGGCCGACGTGAACATCATCGACTTCGACAGCCTCCGACTGTCGCCGCCCGAGATGGTCACCGACCTGCCTGCGGGCGGCAAGCGTCTGCTGCAGAAGTCGACCGGCTACCTACACACCATCGTGTCGGGCGTGGAGACACAGGCCGGCGGCGAACCCACCGGCGCACTACCCGGCCGCTTCGTGCGCGGCCAACAACCCGCACCCGCGAAGGAGACCATGCAATGAGCCCGCGAATCCTGGAACCGTTGTGCGAGTGGGGTTCGGCCGATGTGGCCGACGAGTCGACCTGGACGGAGCACTTCACCGCCGAGGAACTGGCCGAGCTCGATGCGTCGCTGCGACATGCCTTGCAGAAGTCGGACAACGTGTTGGAACTCGACCGCGACGACTTCCCGCTGCCCACGCTGCAGCACCGCCTCGCCCGCATCGAGAACGAACTGATCAACGGTCGCGGTTTCGTGCGCCTGCGCGGCATCGACCGCAGCGCCTACTCGCAGCGCGAGATGGAACTCATCTACTGGGGCATCGGCACGCACCTCGGCAAGCCGTGGGCACAGAACCGCCACGGGCATGTGTTGGGCGATGTGACCGACCAGAACAAGCGTGCCGACGACCCCACCGTTCGCGGCAACGAGATCGGCGGCGCGGCGCTGCCATTCCACTGCGATGGCTCCGACCTGGTGGGTCTGCTGTGCCTGGAGAACGGCATCAGCGGTGGCCTTTCCGCCGTGGCGAACTCGGTGCGGATCCACAACGAACTCGTGGCGAACCGACCCGAGTTGGCCGAGGCGCTGTACGACTCGCTGCCCAACGACTTCCGCGGCGAGCAGCCCAAGGACGGCAAGCCGTACTACTCGCTGCCGGTGTTCACCGAGTGGGAGGACCGACTGTTCGTGCGGTGCATTCCGCCGTACATCCTGGCCTCGCAGCGACACCCGGAGGCCCCACGCCTCACGCCCGACCAGCGCGAGGCGTTGATGACCGTGGTGCAGATGGCCGAGAACCCCGAGTACCACGTGACGATGGAACTGCAGCCTGGCGACATGCAGTTCATCAACAACTACCACGTGCTCCACGGGCGCACGGCGTACGCCGACGACCGCGAGGGCGGCAAAGTGCGACACCTGAAGCGGCTGTGGTTGGAGACCACCGTGCTCGACAGCCGGCCGGAGCATTTCCGCAATCGCTCGCATTGGGAGAACAACCGCTCCGTCAGCACCCTCAACCCCAACTAACCCGCACCGACCCGCGCCCGACCCCCGTCCCCAACCCCAGTCCCCCAACTTCTTCGTTCTTGTCGCGGCTCGACCGCCATGGCTGGGGAAGAACCCGCGACAAGTTGCGAGTTGTTGAGGAGGACTGGGTACTGCGGCTGGCGGCGGGCGGGCGGGCGTGGGCTGCGGGTGGCGGGGGCGGGCGGGTGATGTGGGGAGTGGGTGGGGCGTGCTGAACTGAGCGCATGGCTGCTGGCTTCGACACACCGATCACCCGCGACGGCGATGCGCTCGTCGGACCGTTTCGAGCGCCGCGCCAGATGCTGGCCGAGCAGGAGTACGACGGGCACACGAGCGTGCACGACGACGCCACGGCCGACAAGCTCGGTCTGCCCGGCGCACCCGTCGAGGGCCCCACGCACTTCAGCCAGTTCGACCCGTTGGCAGCGGAGTTGTGGGGCCAGCAGTGGTTCGAGCGCGGCTGCATCAGCGCCCACTTCGAGACGATGGTGATCGAAGGTGAAGAGGTGCAGGCGACGGTGACCTCCACCGGCGCAGCCGCTGCCCGCGGGATCGCCACGAAGCGCACGGGCGAGCCGGTGCTGAGCGCGTCGCTGACCCTCGGCGACGAACCGACGGAACTCGGCGAGCGACTGGCGCGCATGCTGGCGAAGGACGTCGGTGAGTTGTTCATCGTCGACCGACTGGAGATCGGTTGGATGTCGCCCGCCTCCCCCGCTTCGATGGGTTACGACGAGTCGAACGGCAACCTCTACCCGTTCTCGCTGGCCGACAAGGTGCGGCTGATGACCGAGCCGTCGCCGTGGTACGTGCCGGGCGAGCCGTCGCCGTGGGACCGTGCTGTGGTGCCCACCGAGATGCTCAGCGTGCTGGCGCACAAGGGTGGCGTGCACCTTTCGGTACGCGGCCCAGCAGTGGGGTTGTTCATCGACCTCGAGGTGCAGCGGCATGCGCCGGTGTTCGTGGGCGACACGTACTCGCTGACGCACGAGGTGGTGGGCGTCGGCCAGAGTCGGCGCGTGGAGAGCTACTGGACGCGCACGCGCCTCACCGCTGCCGACGGCTCGCCCGTCGCCACGGTGCTGTTGCACCAGGGTGTGTTCAAGGCCTCGTACGCCGAGTACCCCGCCGACCGCCTGTAGCTGTAGTCAGCTGGAAAAGTCGATGCCGCAGATGCGGCGCGGGGTGATGGGTGCGGGGCCGGTCACCGTGACTGCAACCAGCGAATCCACCGGGCCTTGGATGAACCGCACCACTGCGTTGTCGAACGCAACAGTGGCGTCGACCACGTTGGTGCCGAGGATTGCCGCCCACTTCGCCGCCGTGCGCTCCGGGTCCACCGATTGCACGGTCACACCGCTGATGCCGTTGACCACGTCGGTACGAACGGCACGCTGCCAGTTCGGGCCAGCCGGTGTCCACGGGCCGTGCGGGTCGTCGCCGCCGGGCTGGAAGTCGATCTCCAGAAACGAACCACCGGTGTCGGCCGGGTGCAACTGCATGATGCGGTAGCCGTGGTCGTCGTGTTCGAACGCGACACGCACGCCCAACGCATCCACTCGTGCCCGCTGTGGCGGATGGTCGTCGGTGTGGCAGATCACCATGTAGCCGCCATCGCCGCCGAGGCGCTGCAGTTGCCGACCACCGGCCGTTCCCTCGCGAGTAGGTGACACCACTTCGATGAACTGTGTGCCGATGGGAATGACCGCGTTGCGCAGACCGAACGTGGCGACGGCCGGATCGTTGTAGGCCGCCTCCAGTCCGAACGCCTCGTGGAGTTCATCCACCACGGCGTTGAGGTCGTGGGCCACGAAGGCCACCTGACGCAGGCGTGTCCAACTCATGCAAGTGTCTCGAACTCAGCCATCGCGGTTCCTTGCGGCACGGCGCGTTATTGGACGCGCGTGGCGGGGGGCTTGTGATCGACGAACGGATCGGCGGTGAGCAGGCGATGGGCCTCGGCCGGGTTCGGCGTGAAGCCGGGTGTGTCGCGGCACAGCTCGACCATGATGCGGTTGGGGTCGAGGTAGTACAGCGAGTGACACCAGTCGTGGTCGATCTCCATCAACGGCTTCACGCCGGCTGCGGTCATGCGCTCGCGCACCGCCTCCTGCTGCTCGGCCGTGGCGTTGAAGGCGCAGTGGTTCACCCACACGGGTAGGCCCACGCCGTCGCTGACGTCTTCTTTCCAGTCGGGCTGTTCGCCCACATTCTGAAACTGGAAGAAGGCGATGCACTCGCCATCGCCGATGTCGTAGAACACGTGACGCACCCAGGAGGCGTCGCCGTGCGCCTGCAACTCGGTGTGCACGAGCGGGAAGCCCATGAGGTCTTCGTAGAAGTGCGTCGTGGCCTCGACGTCACGAGTGGCATAGGCAACGTGGTGCAGCGGCATAGGCGAAGCGTAGTGACACCAGGAAGCGTCGGCGTCAGTTGGAGGGAGTGGAGCCGATTCCCGCCCCGAGGCAGTGAGGATCGCATGCAGAAATAGTTGACAGATTGCAGATATTTCTTCACCCTGTTGGCATGGACCTCCGCTATCCACTGCGATCGCTGATCCCGTCCCTTGATGCCGACGTGCTCGAAGTACTGGCGTCCGTTCACGTGGGCTTGGGTGCCAGCCAGATCACACGGCGCTCGGCGAGAGGCACCAGGCCTGGCATCACCGCCGTGCTCGACCGGCTGGTGCGCCATGGATTGGTGATCGCCGAGCCGGCGAATCAGGGATTCCTCTATCGCCTGAACCGCTCCCACCTGCTGATCCCACCGTTGCTTGCGGCCATCGAAACGCGGTCGACATTGATCAGCAAGCTGAAGGTCGCCGCACACGCGGCAGCGCCCGCCGCAGTCCATTCGTCGGTCTTCGGCTCGCTGGCCAGAGACGAGGCCACGCCCGAGAGCGACATCGACGTGCTTCTCGTGGCTTCCACCGAGCGCGAGTTACGCCAGTGGGACGACGGACTCGCGTCGTTGCGAGCGCAGGCGGAAAGTTGGACCGGCAACCGTTGCCAGACGATCGCGATCTCGACCAGTCACCTCCGACGGTTGCAGAACGCAAGCGAACCGATCGTGAAGGGTTGGCTCGCTGACGCGGTCCTGTTGAATGGGTCTCCGCTCGCCAAACTCCTCACCGGACGAGCCAATCGACGCTCCTAAGTTGCGTCAGGTATCGCCGCAGGCGACGCCTGCTGTGCATCGAGCCTCGGCGAGCGCTACTCAGGTACCGACCATCACGCGGCCGCGGGTCTATTGGAGCGAGTGGATCCGAAGTTGGGTCGACTTCTCAGGAATCTGGTGGAACTGAAGGGCGCCAGTCATTACGGCCATCAACTGCTCACCGTGGCCAATCGGACCGCGGCCCTTCGACACGCCAACGAGCTCGTCGCGGCGGCGAGACTCCGAACCAGTTGATGCGAGTCAGTTGAAGACGGCGTGGCAGCGGTCGCAGGTGAACCAGACTCGGTAGAACTCTGTGTGCCGTGTGGTCTGCCAGCTGCCGCACACGGGGCATTGACGGCCACTGATGGCCTCCGGTTCGTGCTCGAGCACTGCCACTTCGTTCGCCACGGCCACCATCTCCTCGTTCGCTGCGGGTGTTCTTCCACCTGAACGCACGCCATCACCCGCCGCGTGACGGTGTGTACGGGGTCAAGATTCGCGAACAGTCTGAGTTGTCCACTTGTTACCCACAGCGAACATGTGTTTGATTCGCGGGATGCCTTCGCCCACCGCCCTCCACCCCGAGTTCGAGGTGCTGCGCGGGCACGGTTCGTTGGAGTTCAGGTTCGGCGGCGACACCACCGGACTGCTGTTCACCAAGGCCGACCACCGGGTGAACGCCCACCTCACATTCGCCGGCAACCGAATGCGGGTTGATATGTCGCTGCAGCCAGGGGCTGTGGTACGCACCGTCGACGAGGCAGCACGCGCTCGTGGAACCGACCGACAGCGCTGGCAATCGCAGGTGTGGGCCGAACTGCGCGACTGGTCGGATTCGTTGGGCTGGTGTGCCGCCGGCCCCGAAGCGCTGCTCACCGCTGTGGGGGCACTCACCCACCCGATGCTGGCGCAGGTGTACCAGCACGGCCGGGTGCCATTGGCCGACGTGCCGCGGTGGGCGGCGCCGGTGTTGCGCTGCGCCGAACCACGGGAGGCCGCTGCGAAGATCGCCGGGGTGTCGGCGAACCGGCGGGTGGTTCGGGCGCTCGCGCAGAGCCTGTTGGTCGGGCCAGAGGGTGGCCCGGTCACCTTGGCTCCACTCGGCTTGGCAGTTGCGGGCCGAGGGTTCGTGTCGGCCGACGTGTTGGCCAACATCTTGGAGGTGCCGGTGGATGGCGGCGCCCATACGTGGCCCGATGTCGACGATGTGCGCGTCATTCGCCAGGCGCTGCCGTGCTTCCCCGAGGAACGGCGCAGCGCTCTGCTGCTCGACGCGGCCAACCATCACGACGCACGCGCCCTGTCGCAGGTGCTCACACAGTGGTGGTGGATTCGCGAGAAGGTCACCACGCCGCTGCCGCAACGGCTCGAAGGGCTCCGCGAGCTCTGCGTGCAGTACGTGCCGGTACTCGCTCCCACACGCAGCGAAGTGCTGGCGGCCGATCCGTCACCGGCCGCTGCGACACGGCCTCAGCCTCGCCGGGCCGCACCGGCCGCGGCCGTCGAACCGCCTCCCCCGCCACCACCGCTCCTCGCACCACGCCGCTACGTGGCGCCGCCCCCTCCGGCTCAGCATCAGACGCCGATGATGGCGCCACGGCTTTCGGCCAGCACGCCGGCGCCGCAGCGTTGGAGTGTGCCGCGAGCGTTGCAGGTGGTGGATCGTCAGTTGTTCCGTGGCCTGCGGTTCCTGGTGCCCACCTCCACCACCGAGCTCAGCCTCTGGGGCGCCCGGCTGCACAACTGCCTCGACACTTACGCGAGGGCCGCTGCAGCCGACACGTCATGGCTGGTCGGCATCGAACGCGACGACCTGCTCATCGGCTGCGTGGAGATCGTGCCCACCACCCGCCGGGTGCGGCAGGCCTTGGGGCCGCGCAACCGACCGCTCGCCTCAGCAGTGCAGCAGTCCACGTTGGAGTTCCTGCACCACCATCGGGTGATCTTCAGCACTGCCTGAGTGCCGACGTTTCAGTCGGCGTCCAGGATCTGCCGCGCCGAATCCTCCAGCGCGATGCGCAGGTAGTAGTCCACGTCGAGCACCTTCAGATCCTCGATCAACAGCGCCGCTTCCACGGCTGCCTCTGCCAACCGCTCCACCCAGGTGAGCTCCGCCATGTAGTAGCCGCGGGCTTCCAGAGTGTCGATAGCGGTGGGCCCGTGGACCGCCATCAGCACACGGCGCAGGCCGTCGAAACGCTGCAGCGACTCCTCGTAGCGATCCAACCAGTGCAGGCACCGCGCAACGTTCAGGTTGGAGCGCATCGCCATCGGTGACAACTCGCCGAGCTCGCGCACTTCGTCGGCCAGCAATCGTTCGTAGGCCGCGAGGGCGTCGTCGATACGGCCCAGTGACACGAGCTGTTGAGCCACGAATGCCCGGGCTGCAAACACCGATGGATGGTCGTCACCGAACCAGTCGCGCTGGAAACGAACGTTGTCCTCCAGCGTGGTGAGCGCCTCGGCCGGCAGTTGGGTGGCGGCCAGCATCGTGGCGAGGTTGTGGTGGGTCTGTGCCTGCACGGGGTCGTCGGGTTCGAGCACTCGCTTGCGAGCATCGTGAAGTTCGCGTTGCAGTTCGAGCGCGAGTTCCTTGTCGCCGGCGGTGGAATGAAACCGCGACAGATGGCCGATGGTGTCGAGCGTGGCTGGGTCGTCGGGGCCCAGAACGCGGCGGCGGTCGGCGAGCAGGCGCTCAGCGACGACGATCGCCTCCTGCAGTCGACCACCGCGCCCGATCGCCTTGGCCAGGTTCCCTCGAGTGATCAAGGTGGAGGGATGGTCGGGTCCAAGAATGCGTTCGCGGTCGAGCAGCAGATCGCTCAGCAGCACTTCAGCATCGGCATAGAGGTGGGCCTCCACCATCGCCCGGCCAAGAATGCTGCGCATCTCGAGCGTGCGAAAGGCATCGGGACCGTCGGCGTCGGTGCAGAGGTCGACCAATCGGCGGTAGTGAGCGATGGAGCGACTGGGTTCCCCATCATGCTCGTGGTAGTCGCCCGCAGCCAGTCGCAAGTTCCGTTCCAACAACCGATCGCCGCCACGCATGGCGGCGGCGATCTGCCGTTCCACTTCGTCGATGGTGAGGTCGTCGACGTCGAGATCGGTGAGTTCGTCGAATTCCTCGGGGCCGGTCGCGTCGCTCATCAGGCAGCGAGAGCGAACGCTGAGGCGTGCACGACAACACCTTCGTGCACCAGTGCCTGCGCCACCATCTTGGAGGTGCGCACGTGCACTTCGCTGCCCAGACCCACACCGGGGTTCACGGTGGCCTTGGTGGTGTTGATGCGGCGCACGAACTTCAGTGCTCGGGTGAGCGACGGACGACTGGTGGGCTCGTGCAGTGGCGCATCGAGCATGATGCCGCCAACAAGCGCAGCCCAGTGGGCGGCCAGCATGGCCGGCGTGGCGAACAATTCCAGGCTCACGACGCGCGAGCCGTGGGCCACGATGATGCCGCACTGGCCGGGCAGAGGGCCGAGGCGACGCAGTTCATCGGTTGCAGTGGCGATGCGATCATCATCGCGCAGGCGTGCTTCCGCTGCGGCGAGCGTGCTGCTGCTGTTGTGGGCCTCGAGCCGGCCGAGCTCGTGGTGCACTGCGGCCCACACGGCGCCCTGGTCGCTGGTGCGCGACCCGTAGGCCATGAGGTTGTCGGTCTGGGTGACGTTCTTAGCCCGGCGCACGCGACGAGTGGCGAACGTCTGCGAGTAACTGAAGTTGCGACCACCACGCCAGCGGCCCTGCTCCACGCACGACACGGGGATCGGCAGGCTGCTGTGGGCGCCCACCAGCACGCTCACGTTCAGCACCCGGGTTTGCAGACCGCCTTCCACCACCTGGCCGTCCACCAGCAGGGCCGGACGGTCGCCGTGGTTGGCGGCCTGGATGGTGGGCACCTCGGCGTCGGGGCGCTCGCCGATCTGCACGCCGGCGTCGGCGCCGGTGGCGATGTCGAGGCCCGCAGTGTGCAGGTAGACGGGGATGAGGCTGACGCCGCCTCGGGTGATGGGTGCACCGACGGAAGCGTGTTCGAGTGTGGGGAGGGGTGCGAGTGAAGCTGTCATGCATCTCAGAACGCACGCCGAGCTCGGAAGTGTGACCGACGGTTCTCGTGGTGTCGCGAAGGGTTGAACGACGGTCACGATTCTTCACGGCGGCTCCGTTCGGCAGGCATGACCGACGAACCGAACGACACTCCCCGGGCGCCACGCAGCAAGAGCGGCTTCATCCGAGCCAAGCGCGACCCGAACAAGCCCCGCACCCCACCGCGTCCGCAACCCACCGAGGAAGAGCGCGCGGCATCCGCCGAACGTCGCCGCGTGCGGGAAGAAGCCATACTCCGCAAGCAGACCGATACCTCGAAGTTCGTCACGCCCGAGCGACCCTTCCCCACCATCGGCTGGTCCGGCGGCACCGACGCCCGCGACGTGACCGGGCGATATCACCTCTGCACCACCTGTGGTGGACTGAAGGCCGACGACTGCGGCATGTTGCACTGGGGCCACGATGCGTGTCGCTGCGACGGCTGGCCCGACGATGAGCCGCTCGACGATTACGAGGCGCGCATGCCATGCATGCTCTGCCGAGCCTGCGGACTGGCGATCACTCGCGGCCACCATCGTTGGCGGTTTCTCGTGTGCTACCCGTGTCGAGGTCGACTCGCGACGTTCAACGGCCAAGTGGGTCGCAAGGTGTTGCCGCAGGGCATCCATTCACTGGTGAACGGAGGACCGTTGTTGGAAGTGTCGCGGCGGCCCACCAAGGAGCAGTACGACGAGTTCGCCGGCGAACTGAATGCCATGTTCAAGGGCGTGAGCGGCTTCCACGACTGGGGTGCGCGGTTGGTGCTCGACCGCCTCCGCCAGTTCGGTTTCACCGAAGGGCAACTGATCCCGGTGGAGGACTACCTCGATGCTTGCCGCAACGGAGGCATCGACGAGTCGACGGGTTGGCAGTTACTCGAGCAGGCGTGGTTCGACGACGTGTGAGCGCTACTCGAGGTCGCGCTGCACTCGGGCGACGTCGTCACTGATGCGGTCGGCGAGTTCGCCCATCTCGCCGCGCAGTCCCTTCAGCACCTTCACCAGCTCGGCCGCCGACGACAGCAATAGGTCGTGACGGCGTGTGAGCGACAGGTTGGCGGCGACGAGCGCGTCGTGCTGGGCGCTGAGCGCCTCGTACTTCTCGCGAAGCTCGTCGAGGGCGGTCGAGGAGCGCTGAGGTGTTGGGCGGGCCGACGGCGGGGCCATCAGCATCATCGATTCGACGGTGTCGGAGCGGAGGCCATCTACTTCCGAGGGGCGGCGCTTGCCACCCGACTCGAGGAAGTCGACCACGTCGAGCACCGCCGCCCACACATTGTCCGAGTCGGCCATGGTGACGAGGCCACTCTTCGAACTCATGCCGGCCACACCATCCCAGCCGCCGGCGCGGAGTCGTTCGACGACACCGTCGTTCACGCCGTACTCGGCGGCGTCGGCCACCACCACGATGCGGCTTGGAGCAGCGGTAGCCGGAGCGAATGGGCGAAGGCTCAGCACCGCAATTGGCCCCACCACGTCGGCTCGCAGCCCGCGGGGCAGCACGATCACACCTTCGAGCGCGCCGTCGAACACGAGCCCGCTGAGGATCTTCGCGAGGCGGGCGTCGGGCTTGCGACGGGCAGCGGCGACGTGCACCAGTTCGTGTGCGGGCACGGCGACCACGAGGCGACCGTCGGGGCCGAGGTGGTTGAGGCCGTGCTCGATCCAGCGGTCGATGGGCGGGGCACCGTCGCCGAGGGGCGGGTCGATGATCACCACATCGGCACGCAGCGCGGCGTGCTGGTCGTCGCGCAGCGAGTCGAAGCCGGGTTGACCGAGGTTGGCCTCGATGCCGGCCACCATCAGCCGGGCACGGGCGATGGCCCACGTGTTGGGGTCCAGTTCCTGGCCGTGGAGGCGCAAGTGTGATTGCCGGCGAGCGCACTGCTTCAGCACTTCGCCCTCACCGCAGGCGGGGTCGAGCACCGTGGCGCCGGCAGCAGGCATGGCCATCGCACCCATCACGCGGGCGAGGCGGTTGGTGGTGCGACGCAACGGCGCCTTGGTGCGCCCCTCGCTCTCCACCGACACCACCGAACGCATACGAGCGCGCGCGGCGAGTTCGGGCCGGGCCTGCATGGCGTCCACGAGATCGCACGCGTAGGCGGCGGTCTCGAGATCCAGAGTGAGGTACTCGGTGAACAGCCCGCGGTATTCGGGGCGAACCGATTCCACCCAGCGGGCCACGCCCTTGAATGCCTCGACCACCTGGTTCGGCAGGTCGGGGTCGGCGATGGCGGGTAGTTGCGGCGGCTGAAGGTCGGCGAGTCGCTGCCAGCGCAGCGGACCTTCGTCGGCGAAGGAGGGGTCGTGCTGCAGCAGGTGCTCCAGCAACACCAATGACGCCATGGTGTTGCGCGGCGACGGCACGGTGGCCTGGCGCAGGAAGGCTCCGACCAGCAACCGCCACCAGCGTTCGGCACTGATGGTGGGCAGCTCGCGGCCTCGCGGACCGGAGTCGCGGAGCCATTCATACACCTCTACCAGGTCGAACTTGGGTTGGGTGCCGCCGACTCGCTCGGCAGGGAAGTCGGTGGAACGGCTGCGCCAGTTGGTGACGACGGCTGCATTGCCGAGGTCGAAGGCCCGAGCGATGTCGGATGAGCCCAAAAGAATCGACAATGACGAATTGCGAACCCAAGGCGTTTGTGTGTACACTCTCATGGTTGTTGCAACTGCCTCTTACACACGTTCGTGAGTGGGATCCGGTCGTAACCGCTCTGTTTGATCAAACGTTACACCCATTTCAACCGTCTCGAAAGGACACCGACCACTTCATGAGCAGCCAGTTCCACCGTTCGTTCCGCACCGTCGGCCGCTACAGCACCCCCACCACGCCTCAGGGCGCCTGGTTGGCGGAGTTTCAGCGTCGTCTGCTCCTTGCCCTCCATGGGCGGGTCGCAGCAGCACTCCTCGAGGACGTCGTGTCGAACGAGATCGACAAGGTGGCACCGGTGCTGGCGGAGAAGATGGAGCAGTACCCGGAGGCGTTCGTGTACGCACTCGAGCGGGCGAAGAGCCACCGGGCCCTCAACGACTACCTGCGTCGCGAGAACGGGCAGGCGGGCCGGGGCACGATGTACCAGGCCATCGGCGGGGAACTGCTCGCCGGCCGTCGAGTCGAAGCAGGCGACCTGCCGCATCACAACCGGCACGAGGGCCCCGGCGGAGCGCGTCCCGGTCGTGGCACCGGCACCAACTACGACGCGGCTGCGTCGGCGGCCGAATCCTGCGACTTCACCGAGGCGTACGTCGAGCGCGACGTCACCCGGCGCATGTTGCAGCAGGCACTGATGGCATTGCCGGCCGACCAGCGCGAGGTGCTGTTGCTGGTCGATGGTCAGGGCTACACGGTCACGGCAGCGGCGGCGATGCTGGGCATGGCTCGCGAGACGGCGGCCCGTAAGCGGTCGGCGGCCAAGCGCACCCTGCGTCGTCTGCTGAATCCCTGAGCCCAGGTCAGTCGCTCTCGTCGTCGGGGTCGGTGGTGTCGTCGACGTTGGGGTGGACGACGTCGAACTTCTCGTAGTGATCCACGATCAGTTCGGCCTCGCCGCTCCAGCGGTACGCCACCATCGGGCCCTTGCGGGCGACGCTGTAATCCACGCAGGCGACCAGTGGGCTGTACAACTTCGGCTTCCCCGAGCACCAGTAGTGGCCCACGATCACGGGGATCTGGTCGTCATACCGCTCGGCGAGGTCCACCGGTGTCTCGGGCAACTCGGGGAAATCATCGCCGGCGGGGGTCTTCGACCGGGCCGGGATGAGGGCCGTGGTGCGCAGCGTCGTGGCACAGGAATCCCACCAGCGGCGGCGAGCTCGGCGACGGGCCTTGCCGCCCTGGTCGAGGTACTCGGGTCCACCGAGTTCCACCTCGGGGCCCTTCAGCACCACTTCGAGCGCGTCGTAGGCCGGTGAGTGCTTGCGCGACGTGGCAACGACGGCTGCGGGAGTGAGGGTGCCGGTGGGCGACAGGAGCGGCACCAGCACATTCATCGCCGGTTGGTTCCAGCACGCGTGCACGACGCGCAACGAGTTGCCGTGCAGCGAGAGCTCCAACCACAGCGGCAGTGTGCTGAACCACTCGAGGAACTCGCGGTGCTGCGCCGAACCCTCCCCCACCTGCTCCAGGAATGCGGCGTGCTGATGAAAGTGGCCGGGGCTGTGGCTACGGCAGAACTCGCCCGGCCTGTCGGGCCATTCGGTGGCCCAGGCGACGGCGTTGTACTCGTGGTTGCCGATCACCATCTGCGCAGTGCCGGCCGCCACCATCGCCCGAGCGAGACGCACCACTTCCACCTGATGGGCGCCGCGATCCACGAGGTCGCCCACGAACACAGCCTGCCGAGTGGGGTGGCGCCATACGCCGTCGGCGTTGGAGTAGCCCATCTGGGCGAGCAGGCCTTCCAGCGCAGCCAGGTGGCCGTGCACGTCGCCAATGATGTCGTAGCCCTCGGGGTTCATTGACCCTCCTCGGCGTGGACTCTGCCACATTGATCGGTGCAACGATCGCACCGACTGCCATCGACCATTCCTCGAATCTCGTCGGCGTCGAGCAGGTGGATGTGCACCAACAACTCGCTCGGATCGCCTTCCGCGATCTGCCATGCCTCGGCCATCGCCCTCGACATTGCATGGGCTGCCACCGGCACGAGCGTGGGCATGAACGGGCGGCGCCAGGTCCAGTCGTGGCCGTCGTAGACGAAGCCCAGCCGGAGCATGGCAGCGACGGAAGCGACCTCTTCGTACTCGTCGCCAGGTGTGAGGCGGGGCCAGCCGAAGATGCGGGCCTCAATGCCGCCCTGGTGTTCGAGGTGCTCGCCGCCCGGGTCGACCAGCATGCGGCCGTAGCCGCCACACGCTTCCTCGGTGGAGGCGAACTGCAGAGCAGCGCCTTCGGGACGATCACGCAACAGGTCGAGAATGAGGTCAGCGAGCAAGCGGTTCCTTTCGTTCATACAACAGAACGGACGAACCTCACCCGATCGTGATCAGTCGCAGAAGGCGAACTCGGCCTCGCGAGCGCCTTCTGAGAGGTCGGTTACCACGGCCTCGCGTTCGGGCACGTCGTCACCGACAATGAGTACGTGGGTGCCGATCTCGATGCCCTCTCGCTCATCGCTGAGCAGCACGGTGCGGAACGACGTGGCCCGGCCGATGCGGTTGTAGTCGATCATGATGGTGCGCAACGTCGTCACCTCCGCAGGGCATTGTGGACGGCTATCTCGATACGGCATGTTACTTCCTCCTTCTCGGTACGAACCGAGGCGCTCAGCCCGTTGAGGGTCAACACCCGGTCTCATTCAGCGACAGGGTTTCGAACGGCTGCAGTGTCGCAGCGCGCGGCGGTGGGAGACTCGGGGGATGGGGTCCTTTCGGCGCTCGAACTACTCGGGGTGGCTCATCGACGGCGAGGCGCTGCTGGCTGCCCTCGCAGCGCAGGGCGTCGTGCCACTGCACCCGCGCCGCTACGCCGAGCACGTGACGCACCGCTATCCCGATGCAGAGTCGGCGCCCGAGGTGACGTCGATCGCGGTGGTGGGGCACGCCGTTGATGCAGAGGTGGACTGCGTGGTCGTGGAGGTGCAGTTGCCGGGCGAGGAGCCCACGTCACAGCGGGCCGATGGCCGTACGTATCACTGCACATTGAGCTGCGCGGATGGCGTGAAGCCGGTGGCCTCGAATCGTCTACTGCAGCAGGGCTGGAGACCGATCGAACCGTTCGAACTGCCCGCCCAGGCGTTCTGAAGAAAAGTTCGAGCAGCTCCAGCGAATCGGTCACACTTCGCGGTCCTCGCTGCGTTCGTCAGTCATCACCGGGAATGGCCGGTGATGACGACGCAAGGAGGCCCGATGCACCGCAAACACCAGCATTCGCAACACCCCGCAACCCTCCAGGAGTGGGTCCCCGACGGCCGCCGGTTGGTGGCCATCGATCTCGAGAACCTCGTCGGGGGTTCCTATGCATCCACCGACCTCGTCCGGGCCGGCGTCGACGAAGTGCGTGCCCTTGTCGGCATGAACTCGCACGATGTCTGGGTCTGGGCCTGCGGGCCGACGTTGTTCAAGTCGGCGATGTCCGTGTTGGACACGCGGGTCTCGGTGCGGCCGGGTCTGGACGGTGCCGACGAGTTGCTCTGCGAGGAACTCGACCCGGGTGTCGTGCCCGGCCGGTTCACGTCGGTCGTCCTCGGCTCGGGCGATGGCCGTGCTTTCGTGGCTCCGGTGCGTCACCTTGCGGCGGCGGGCGTGCCCACCGACCTCATCGGGCGGGCCCGTTCCACCTCGCCCGATCTGCGGGCGGCGTCACGGTCGTTCACCCCTCTCTCGTTGAGTCGCCCGACGAACTTCGCGGTGGCTGCCTGATGGACAACGCAACACTCCGCAGCAGAGACCCCATCTCGGACCCGGCCGAATGGCACCGTTGCCTGTGCGAGGTGACCCCACAGTTGTTCCTGTGCGGTGACCTCCATCCCATGCCCCATCGAGCGGCCCAGCAGTTGGCCGAATGGCAGCGGGCCGGCGTCACCCACATCGTCGATGTGCGTATCGAGGCGAACGACAGTCGGTTCGTCGCGGAGCACGCACCCGACATCACCTACGTGTGGTTGGGTGTCGACGACGATGGCGGCCATCAACCCGACGAGTGGTTCGACCTCGGCGCAGGTGCCATCCTGCAGGCCTTGGCCGACCCCGATGCGAAGGTGGTCGTCCACTGCCACATGGGTGTGAACCGCGGGCCCTCCATGGGGTTTGCGGCCATGCTGGCGATGGGTTGGGATGCCACGGAAGCGGCCACGGCCATCCGTGCGGCTCGGCCCATCGCGGCACTCATCTACGCACACGACGCACTCGACTGGTGGCAGCGACAGGTTGGCACGTTGTCGACCGCGGAGGCCGAGGAACAGAAGGCTGAACTGCGGCACTGGTTCGAGCACAACTGGGTGAACGAGGACTGGATCATCCGGCGCATCGCGCGCGGGAGCATCGAGTTCTGACGTGACCCCGTTGGTGGAGCGTCTGTTCGGTGCCGATGGCGTCGATGCGGCATTCCCTAACCAGGCGGTGAAGGCGGTGTGCCCGTTCCCTCGTGCAGGTCACGTGCGGAA
>CAIXIJ010000086.1 GCA_903919455.1 uncultured Acidimicrobiaceae bacterium
GGCCGCTGCGCGCCCACACGACGCACGAGCGAAGAGAGACGAAGAGATGGCCAAGCGCGAGTTCCCCCTTGAGCGCACCCGCAACATCGGCATCATGGCCCACATCGACGCGGGCAAGACCACGACGACGGAGCGCATCCTCTACTACACCGGCAAGAGCTACAAGATCGGTGAAGTGCACGACGGTGCGGCCACGATGGACCACATGGCGCAGGAGCAGGAGCGTGGTATCACCATCACCTCGGCTGCTACCACCTGCATCTGGGACAACCACCGCATCAACATCATCGACACCCCGGGCCACGTGGACTTCACCATCGAGGTGGAGCGTTCGCTGCGCGTGCTCGACGGTGCGGTCACGGTGTTCGACTCGGTGGCCGGCGTGGAGCCGCAGACCGAGACGGTGTGGCGTCAGGCCAACAAGTACAAGGTCCCGCGTATGTGCTTCGTCAACAAGATGGACCGCATCGGTGCGAACTTCTACCGCACGGTCGACATGGTGAAGACCCGTTTGCAGGCCACCCCGGCCGTGCTGCACCTTCCCGTGGGCGCCGGTGGCCCGGAGAGCAACAAGCCCTTCGCCGGTCTCATCGACCTCGTGAAGATGAAGGCACTCATCTGGCGCGATGAGGAACTCGGCGCCAAGTGGGACGAAGTCGACATCCCGGCCGACCAGGTCGATGAGGCGAATCAGTACCGTGAGGAACTGCTCGAGACCATCGCTACCTCCGACGATGCGCTGATGGAGAAGTACCTCGCCGGCGAGGAACTCAGCGAGGAAGAGATCAAGCGGGCCATTCGTAAGGGCACGCTGGCGTTCGACTTCGTGCCGATTCTCTGCGGCTCGGCCTTCAAGAACAAGGGCGTCCAGCCCATGCTCGACGCGGTCATCGACTTCCTGCCGAGCCCGCTCGACATTCCGCCCACCGAGGGTGTGCGCCCCGGCCACGAAGACGAAGTGCTCGTGCGCAAGGCTTCCGAATCCGAGCCGTTCGCTGCGCTCGCCTTCAAGATCGTTGCCGACCCGTTCGGCAAGCTCACCTACTTCCGTGTCTACTCGGGCTCCATCAACAAGGGCGACGAGGTCTACAACTCCACCAAGGAGCGCAAGGAGCGGCTCGGCCGCATCCTGCTCATGCACGCCAACCAGCGTGAAGACCTCGACGTGGCCATGGCCGGCGACATCGTTGCGGGTCTGGGCTTCAAGGACACCACCACCGGCGACACGCTGTGCGACCGCTCGAACGCCATCATCCTCGAGCGGATGATCTTCCCCGAGCCCGTCATCCACGTGGCCATCGAGCCGAAGACCAAGGACGACTCCGACAAGCTGGGCAAGGCACTGAAGAGCCTGTCCGACGAGGACCCCACCTTCCGTGTCCGCACCGACGAAGAGACCGGCCAGACCGTCATCTCCGGCATGGGCGAATTGCACCTCGAGATCCTCGTCGACCGCATGATGCGCGAGTTCGGCGTGGTCGCCACGGTGGGCAAGCCGCAGGTGGCCTACCGCGAGACCGTCACCAAGAAGGTCGAGAGCGTCGAGTACCGCCACATCAAGCAGTCCGGTGGTTCGGGCCAGTTCGCCGTGGTGAAGATCGACCTCGAGCCGAACCCGGGCAAGGGCTACGAGTTCGTCGACAAGATCAGCGGCGGCCGCATCCCGCGTGAGTACATCAACCCCACCAACCAGGGCATGCAGATGGCGCTCGACGCGGGCGTGCTCGCCGGTTACCCCACGGTGGACGTGAAGGCCACCCTGGTCGACGGTCAGTACCACGACGTGGACTCCTCCGAAATGGCCTTCAAGGTGGCCGGTCAGATGGCGTTCAAGAAGGCTGCCGAAATGGCCAAGCCGGTCATCCTCGAGCCGATCATGTCGGTCGAAGTGGTCACCCCTGAGGACTACATGGGCGACGTCATGGGCGACTTGTCCAGCCGTCGTGGCCGCATCGAAGGCATGGAGGCCAACGGCAACGCCCAGGTCATCCGGGCCCAGATCCCGCTGTCGGAGATGTTCGGTTACTCCACCGACCTTCGTAGCCGCACCCAGGGTCGTGCCACCTACACCATGCAGTTTGCGCAGTACACGGAAGTGCCGCCGAACATCGCCAGCGACATCATCAAGCGCGTTCGCGGCGAGTGATCACCACCTTCTGAAGGGGGCGGGGCCTTGCGGCTCCGCCCCCTTTCGTCGTTCTTGTGCCTTCGATTTGGTGTGAGCGCTGGCGTGATGTTCAATAGGGTCATCAGTTCCCAAACACGCTGACAGGCCCTATGGAACGACTCCCGTCGAGTTCTGTGGAACGAGCCGAGGACAACGCACTGGTGCTCCCGCAGCCGGTGCGTTGTTCGCTTTTTGGCGTGGGCGGCCACGCCGTTCCCCGAACTAAGTTCCTCGTGAGGGGTGGTGCGGACGATGACGCCGCTACACTTCTGCCGTTCTTTGACAACCCACTTGATCCCCGACGACGGAGACAGCAATGAGCAAGGCGAAATTCGAGCGCACTAAGCCGCACGTGAACATCGGCACCATGGGTCACATCGACCATGGCAAGACCACCCTGACTGCAGCCATCTCCAAGACGTTGGCGGATCGTGGGTTGGCGGCGTATACGCCGTTCGATCAGATCGACAAGGCGCCGGAGGAGAAGGCTCGTGGTATCACGATCTCGATCGCGCACATCGAGTACGAGACCGCGAACCGTCACTATGCGCATGTGGATATGCCGGGTCACGCCGACTACATCAAGAACATGATCACGGGTGCTGCGCAGGTTGATGGTGCGATCTTGGTGGTTGCTGCCACGGATGGTCCGATGCCGCAGACGCGTGAGCATGTGTTGTTGGCCCGTCAGGTGGGCGTTCCGTACATCGTGGTGGCGTTGAACAAGTCCGACATGGTCGAAGATGATGAGCTGCTCGAGTTGGTGGAGCTCGAGGTTCGCGAGTTGTTGAACGAGTATGAGTTCCCTGGTGATGACGCTCCGGTGGTGCGTGTGTCGGCGTTGAAGGCCCTTGAGGGTGACGCTGATTGGCAGGAAAAGGTGATGGAGTTGATGGCGGCGTGTGATGCGTCGATTCCGGAGCCGGCTCGTGAGTTGGATAAGCCGTTCTTGATGCCGATCGAGGATGTGTTCACGATCACGGGTCGTGGCACGGTCGTGACCGGCAAGGTTGAGCAGGGCATTGTTCACACGGGTGACGATCTGGAGATCGTGGGTTTGCGTCCGACGCAGAAGACTGTGTGCACGGGTGTGGAGATGTTCCGCAAGTTGCTCGATCAGGGTCAGGCTGGCGACAACATTGGTGCGTTGTTGCGTGGCACGAAGAAGGAAGATGTGGAGCGTGGTCAGGTGCTGTGTAAGCCCGGCAGCATCACGCCGCACACGAACTTCGAGGGTCAGGTGTATGTGTTGTCGAAGTCGGAGGGTGGCCGTCATAAGCCGTTCTTCAACAATTATCGCCCGCAGTTCTTCTTCCGGACGACCGACGTGACCGGCACTATTCAGTTGCCTGAGGGCACTGAGATGGTGATGCCTGGCGACAACGTGGCGATCACGGTGGAGTTGGGTAAGGCAGTCGCGATGGACGAGGGTCTGCGTTTCGCCATCCGTGAGGGTGGCCGTACCGTGGGCGCCGGCCGCGTCACCAAGATCACGAAGTGAGGTAAGACGCC
>CAIXIJ010000087.1 GCA_903919455.1 uncultured Acidimicrobiaceae bacterium
ACGCGCATGACGCGCATGACGCGCATGAGACACCGTTTTGGCCCCATTCGAGGGGTGAATGTTGAACAGTGGTGAATCCTTGCCTCGTCGCCCGATGATCAGCGGCCCGTCGAACATCGGCTTGATCCAGCCTCGTTCGGTGAGCAGGTTGAGCGGTTCACGGCAGTCTTCAGCCGCTGGAAATCGACGCCGCAGGGCCGCGTACACGTCCCGAACGGTGAAACTGTCCAGCTGCCTGTCACCCGCCCACTGCAGGATCGCCTTGGCGTGCGACACCCTTTCGTCGACCTGCCACATGTCGTGGACAACCTTGGCGTGGGCGAGCCAGTACTCGCCGATGCGGACAGCACCGTCCATCGTGGCGGCATCGACGGTGGCGCCACCAACAGCGGAGACGATGAGTGCGGCCACCCTGGCGACCGACGACTGCATCTTCGCCACCCATTCCGACATCGGCCGCAGATCACCGTTGGGTGACAGCCGATACTCGAGCTGCTGTCGCCATTCGCTGAAGATCGTGTAAGCGGCGGGCTCCAGCGGGATCAGCGTCGGCGTGTCCTCTACTGGCCTGTCAAGCATCCGGCGCAGCCCGAGGTCGTAGCGGTCTTTCAACACGGGGTCAGTGGTGCGGATCTCGATCATGTTGCGGTAGCCGACCCAGTCGGGTGGCACCGAGTACATGAACCTGGCGACGAGGCCACGGCCTGCGAACTCGGCCTTGTCGGCCAGGGCACCGATCACAGAGGGCTGCACGGTGAGGCCGATGGTGAGCAGCGGCGACTTCAGGGTGATCGACGGCCTGCCGATACGGTCGACGCTGAAAGGGTCGCCGCTCCACGACTGCAGGTACACGTCGAGGTTGGTGCGGTCGCTGTAGCGGCCGGCCATGATGTCGAACGGGCCACCTTCGGTGGAGACGAGCGCCATGTGTTCGCCCTGGTCGTGGATGAGCTGGGCGAGCGCCTCGGGGGTGGCGTCGTTGGCGACGATGCGTGGGATGACCGGCAACGGGTGTTGACGCAGCTCGTCAAGGTACCGCTGGGCTTCGTTGATGTCGCCCTTCTCTTCGGCTTTCTTCATCTGCTTTTCGATGATGCGACGCTTCTGCTGGCAGTGCTCAAGCCGTTCTTCGGTGCGTTGGCGCATCTCGGTCTCGTAGGCGAGGATCGGCCCCAGCATCTTCTTCACAACCGGCGACTTGCCTGCCGATGGTGGCATGGCGATGACGGCGTACAGGTTGATCGGTTCTGTCCAGCCACCTGGCAGCATTTCGACGCGGTAGTGCCGGCTGTTGATGATGGATGTTGCGACAAGTGCTAACACCGCCGACATATCCACAGGCACTTGCATTTCGTCGGAGACGGCGACGGCGTAGTCGCGCATCCAGTCGGGCAGCACGTCGACGGGGAACTCGGGGATGTCGTCGGTGTCACCGAGCGGGATCGGGTCGGCCCATTCGTCGTCGTCGTCGTAGACGGCCTGGTGGTGGACGGTGCCACCGTCGCGCATTTCACGGGCGGTGCGACCTGCTGCGGACATGTCGCCGTCGAACTCGAGGGTGGCCCACGCCCTGAAGCGGGTGTAGCCGGCAGTGCTGCCATCTTCGGTGACGGCGAAGTCGGTGTTGGGCGTGTACACGAACAGGCAGCCGTGCTTGATGGAGCAGCTCGTCGCCGCCGATGCGTTCGGGTGCCGCCACTTGGACCCGTCACCGTCGCCGTCGCCTTGTACGCATTCCCAGCCTGCTGGCCCGAGGATGTCGTTCCAGGTGGTGGTGGACGAGTACCAGTCGGCGATGCTGTCGTCGTCGGCTAACCGCAACGCCTGGCGGGGGGCGACAGGTGTTGCGGTTGGCTTCAGGATCAGGTTCGCCAACCAGCCGGGCATGGCGACGGGTGCGGCCTTTGACGCCCACGTGTAAGGCTGCTGGGTGTCGGGGTGCAGCGATGGCGGCAGGATCGTGTATCGCTGCGTGTGGTGCAGGATGTCGATCCCTGCCGACCATCC
Organism: uncultured Acidimicrobiaceae bacterium; assembly: GCA_903919455.1. Taxonomy (GTDB): domain Bacteria; phylum Actinomycetota; class Acidimicrobiia; order Acidimicrobiales; family Ilumatobacteraceae; genus UBA668. The sequence goes on from CAIXIJ010000087.1 coordinate 2,008, forward strand.
GTTGCGGCCTGCGGCGTGCCCGACACCGGTCTTGCGTGCCCAGTCGTTGAGCGGCTTGATGGACAGCGCGCCGTTGGGCCGGATGAACCACACCTGTCCACCACCGTCACCTCGGCCCGACAGGTGGTGCCGTCCGATGGTGATGGTGCCGTAGGTCTGCTCGAGCTCGCGCCACGTGTCGGCCCCACCGTGACGGGGGTCGATGTCGAGGACGAGTACGTCTTCTGGGATGCGGCAGCCGAGCAGGGCGTTGGGCCATTTGCGCCACCAGTTGGCGATGGTGGCGATGTCGGTGGTGCCGTCATAGAAGCCGTTCGGGGCGAGTGGCGACTTGTCGGGGGCGACGGGGAAGACGAGGAAGCCGGCACGGGCGTAGTGCGCCGCCCAGTCCCCCATTGTCGACAGCGACATCTGTGCAGCCATCACCGGATGGCCTCCTCGATGGTGTCGGGCACGTCGGCGAGCCCGTAGCGGTTCCACAGTTCGGCCAGGCGGGTGGCGATGATGTGGTTGTGGCAGGTGGCGATGATGCCGGTGCCCAGCTCGACGACGACGGCCGGGTGTACGACGACGACGTGGGCCTGGCTGGTGACGACTTCGGCGGTCACTTGTGCACCGTGCCGAGCGTGTCGATGGCTTCGTCGACCGTCATCGGGTGGATGAACAGGTGCGTGTGGCACGGCCATTCCATGTCACATTGTTCGCATCTTTTGACTAGCCATTCGCTGTCGATTACTGGTTGGTGAAGTGCGTCGATGGCATCCAGCACGGCACGCAGGAAGTCGACGCTATTTGCCACGACAACGACACTGCAATCTGAACGCCATGAACACTTCCATTGGTGCAGCTCGGCACGCAGGCGCACGATCTCGTCAGCGGCTTCGTCCATGAGTCGCTCATGAACGAAAGTGACGTACTCGGTGTCGATGGTTCGCAGTCGGTCCACGATGTCGTCAGCGGCGGTGGCAGCGAGGTCGGGCACGTCGCTGCCGATAGTGGCGCACAGCAGGTCATCCAGCGCGTCGAAAGCACGCTTGCCGTACTTCGCTGCCAGACACGCGTGAACTTCGGCCCATGTCAGTGTCAGGTCACTCATCGCCAGCCCCAGGGACGCCATCCGTAGGCGACGTACAGCCGGTGGCCGCACGCCAGGTTGATCGACGGCACGAACAGTTGTTGACGGTTGGTCAGGTGGCAGCGGCGTGCGATTTCGGCCCACAGTGCGCCCTTGGTGTTGATCTGCATCAGCCCGTAGGAGCGGTCACGGTTGCGGCCGTTGTACGCGGTGGGCGTGCACCTGGTCTCTCGCCACGTGATGTAGCTGACTCGGCCGATGGCGTGTGCGGGCCAGCCGGCACGTCGAGCGACGGTCTCGTATTGGGCACACCTGCCGGTGGCGGCTTCGGTGGTGGTGGGCAGCACTGTTGCGAGCGATAGTGCGGCGGTGAGTGCGGCGATGCGTCTCACATTTCTCCTCTCGGTGCCGTCTTGGCATCGTTGGCGGGGTTGGGGATGATCGGGTTCGTGCGTCGGCCCTGGATGCGGGCGACGAGTTCGGCGTTGAGGCGGTCCTTGGCCTCGAGCTGCGAGTCGAGGTAGGCGATGCGCTTGCTGGCCGCTGCAAGATCGGCTTGTAGGGCGGCGATGAGTTCGACGAGGACGCTCATGACACGTCGACCTTTCGGCATTCCCAGCGGGCACCCTTCTTCGCCCAGCCCCACACCTCGAAGCGCCAGCCGGCTTCGCGGATGGCGGCGATGGTTGGGGCTTCGGCGATCTTGCGGACTCGGGCGGCGACGTTGCTGGACGAGGTTGCTTGTACGGCGAGGGTTTCGGTGCCACGGATGGCGATCACGTCGACGATGCCGAACAGGTCGTGGCGTACTCGGGCGTGCGGGTTCCACCGTTCGACGACTTCGGCGGTGTACCCGTCGGCGCGCAGGTCGCGCAGTGTGAGTGATGTCGGGCTTACGCTCATGCCATGCCTGGTTTCGGGTGGGGGTGAACACCGATGGGGTCGTCGGTGAGGTTGCGGGTCTTGCTGCCGTCGGGCCCGTACCCCAGGGCGAGCCATTGCTCGAGCGTGATCGACTCGTTGCTGTTCGGGTCGGTGATGACGCTGGGGTCGGGCGTGTCGCTCATGCGGCCCCTCCTTCGACTTGCCGCCTGAGGCGACGCTGTTCCCGGTACCGGGCTGCCCGCTGGGTGTTTGCTGCACGACAGGCGGCGCATGGCGTCGTCTTCTCGCGACGGTGACGCTCGTAGCCGGGAGCGGTGCCGCAGGCTGCAGGGGCGACGTGGCCCAACTGTCGGCCGCGCGACTTGATCCCGTTTGGGTCGCGGACTGCTCGACGCATCTGGCGTCGCTGCCGTTCCGAGGTGCCGCCCCAGATGCCGAAATCTTCCTCGTTGACGATCGCGTACTCAAGGCATTCGGCGCGTACGAGACAGGTATCACATACGGCCTTTGTCGCCCTTGTGGGTTCGCCACGGCCGGGGAAGAAGTTCACGTTCGGCGTCTCCAGGCAGGCGGCGTCTTTGCGCCACGCCTCGGGGTCGTCGACCATCAGATCGCTGATGCGGCAGCGTCGCGGGCGGCCTGGGCGTCGAACGGGGTGCCACGGTGCTTGCGGGCGATGTGCACCTTCAGACCGTGCGGCGACATCGACACACCGCAGTAACCGCACGTCGTCGTCGGGGCGACGACCTTCAGCTTCGGGGCGGGCTTGTCGGCGTTGATCGGTGCCGTCGGGGTGTGGCGGATGCTGTCGACCATCTTGACGATGTGAGCCCGTGTGGCCTGCAGGCGCACCATCTGGGCGTCAAGGTCGTCGAGGGTGCTGGTGGCACGCTCGACTAGGTCGTCGAGGAGGTCGTCGACGGCGTCGTGGACTCGGAATGTTTGCACTGCTTCCCCTTGCTGGTGGTTGGTGGTCTCCACGCCCGGAGTTGAACCGGGGACGACCGTGCGTTGTCGTGCGCCTGCCGTGGAGTGCCGGTCTTTCCCGACTGTCAACGCCTCAGAACGGCTCTTCCTGGCTGGCTTTCTGGGTGGCGGCGTACGCCTCGTACTTCTCGCCGATCTTCACGTCGGCGGCGCTGGGTGCCTGCAGCAGCCAGGGGGCCGACTTGCCGGGCTTCGCTTCGCCCTTGCCGAGCCGGCCGAGGACGCTGTCACCGATGTCCTGGGAGAGTTGCGACTGCAGCACGCGAGGGAAGATGAGCGTGTCGTCGTACGTGTCGCCCTTGTGGTCACCGTCAAGGACGGCGACATCGACGCGCACGGCGTTGGTGACACCGAACGATGTGTCGATGCCCTTCACCAGTTCGTGCACGGTGATGTGGAGCAGTGCGCCGTTGATGGCGTTGAGGTCGAGCTTCTCGCCCGACGAAGGGGTGCTGGGTGCTTTCATTGGGGTGCTTTCTGCTTGTTGGGGTTCACGCCGCGTGTGCGGTGCGAATGTGGGCTCGCCCTGCGTCGTCGAAGACGAGGGCGACGACACCGGCGACAAGGTCATCGGCGGCGGTGGCGAACTTGGCGGCCTCGGTGGAGGACAGCGAGCCGAGCAGGTGCCCGACCGGCACGCTGGGGAACTGGGCGCAGTCGCCGATGACCGGCTCCAGCAACGCCCGAACGAGGTCGTCATCGGGGTGCGTTGTCGCCATCGCGACGAGGCCACGGATGATCTCGTAGCGGCGGATGGTGCGGTTGCCGCTGGAATGGAACGGCACACCGGCCTGCGTTGCCGCCTTCGTCAGCGCCGTAATCCACAGGCGACCGTCGGCGCTGAGCTGCTTGTACGCCTCCTCGAGCACCTTGAACGTCGGGTCGACAACGCCGTCGCCTTCGTCGGGCACACCGCGTGATTCGACGGTGGCGTGCTGGTCGGCGGGCGTCAACTCGGCGGCGGATTCGATAAGCAGGCCGGGAAGCTCGGCGACGCTGAAGACGTCGGTACGACGCTCCCACGCTTTCGCCTGTACGACTACGTCACCAGCCCAGCGGCCTGCGACAAGGTCGACGTAGACGAGGTCGCACTTGCCGCTGTCGATGTCGACATGGGCGATGAGGGCGTGCTCCTGGTCGACGTTGAACGGCCAGTCCTGACGGGTTTCGGTCTCGGTGTCGTACGGTTGCGACTTCGCGTACGAGCAGGTCTGGATGGCGTGCGTGAGCCGGGTCGATCCCGACTTGATGTCCAACACCAGCCAGGTGTCGGGATAGATCACGATGATCTCACCCGACTTGAGGGCGAAGCACAGCGGCTTGGTGGTGCGGACGATCCGGTCCAATGTGCCGGCACACCGCCATTCATCGTCGACCACCGATGCTTCGATGGCGACCACCTCAAGGCCACGGTCCTTCAACATCGTCCACCAGGCGTCGGCGATGTCCTGCTGCTGTTCGGGGCTGATCCCGAGGGCTTCACCGTCGGCAACGATGTGATCCCACGACTGCTCTTTGTCGACGAGTTCGCAGATCAGGTGGGCGTGGGTGCCACGGTCGGCGGCGAGCATCGAGTTCGCTTCACGCTTCGCCCTGGCGACGATCTCGTCAGCGATGGTTTTGCGGATCGCCTCGTCGTTGCACAGGTGGTACGACTGGAACAGTTCGTCGATGACGGTGGAACCAATCGCGAGCCCTTCGATCACCTTGCGCTCGGACCACTTCTCCAGCGAGCCACGGTTCTCGATCAGCGTGCCGAAGCCTGATGTCGACGAGTACGGGAGACGCTTCCACTCACCCTTGCGAGGGCCGGACTTGACCAGCTCGCCGTTCGGGTCGCTGATGTAGGGCACGTCGGTGACGGAGCGGAAGAAGCCGCCACGGCCTCGCTGCACACCATCGGTACGGACTTCGGCGACGGCCTTCACAGTTCACCTGCCGAGCGTGCGGCGTCGACGCGGTCGACGATGGCGGGCTTCGGCGTGCCGTAGTGGAACTTGACAGCCGAACCGGTGGCGTACGCGTCGAGCAGCAGACTGCGGACGATGCCGGCGCTCAAACCAGCACGCCGCAGGAAGCGGTAGTTGCGACGCATCGACTTGCGGTGGTGCCGGTTCTCGATGATGAAGCCGGTCGACTGGTGGTTCTCCACGTTGCGCAGACGGGCCGGGAAGTACCGGACGGTGACGGGGCGGCTCACAGCAGCACTCCGATGCGACGGGTCATGCGGAAGGTGTCCCCAGCCGGCTGGGGGGATGCCGGCTGGGGACGGCCCATCAGCCTCAGAGCCAGTCGGATGCGGAGGCGACGGGCGATGCTGATGAGAGGTCGAAGAGGTGTCGGGGTCACTTGTCTCCTAGAGGGCAACGTGGGAGGTTGGCGGGGGTCAGTGGTGGCGGAGCTCGCGCACGATGCGTGCGTTGCGGTCACGCTCGGCCTGGCGACGGGTGTCAAGCCAAGTGCGGATCTCACCACGCAGGCACAGCCACGTCAGCGGGCCGACAAGGACGATGGCGAGGAACATGTCGGTGGTCATGCCGCCACCCGTGCCTTCATGGCTCGGCGGTTGTTCTCGGCGATAGTGACCGGCTCGAGGTGCTGCGGGTTGATGCAGGACCGATTACGGCACAGGTGATCCAAGGACAAGCCAGTGGGGATTGGGCCGACGAGCAGTTCGTAGCTGGCACGGTGCGCCATCCACCAGCGGCGTGAGTCGGCGAGCTGCCAAGCAACCTTGCCGTAGCCCCACGAATCCAGCCAGCGCCAGTTCCAGCAGCCGGCTTCGTTGATGTCGTACGAAGCGTGCAGGAGACGCAATGCGTGCGCCTCGCTGAGTCCCTTCATGGTCCTCATGACGCGACTCCGCTGTTCACCCAAGCCTCAACGGCACTGCGGGGAATCAGGACTCGGCCGGTGTGTGGGACTCGGGGCAGGACGCCAATGCGCACCAGCTCGTACACGCTGCTCGGCGAGATGCAGATCATGTCTGCTGTCTCTTTGACTGACCAAGCAAGCTTTGACGGAGTGGAGATCACGCCAGCACCTCGTTCGTGCGCTCTCCGTTCGGCCAGGTGATTTCGTAGGCGTCGCGATAAGCAAGGGCGCAGTCGGGGTGCATCACTTGATCGAGGTACACCCGGCCGTTGGGGCTGATCTCACCGTTGTGGACGATGGCCGACTCACAGCCATCGTCGATGTTCTCAAGGCATTGGGGGCAGAGCCGCTCCGTCTTCGTGGCAACCGTCATGGCGGAGAGTGAACCACCGACTATGACCGATGTCAAGAAGATTCTTGGCGTTCATTCTCAACACCACACCACGTGACGCTTCAGCTATGGCTATTGAATGAGCATTCAGTTATGGTGGAGTCATGGCAGGCGAGGCGCTCAAAGCATTCCGCGACAAGGCGGGTATGACGCAGCAGCAGCTCGCCGACCATCTGGAGATGCACTACACCTCGGTGTCGGGCTGGGAGCAGGGTCGCACTCGACCAACCCGACGCACTGTGCTGTTGCTAGAGCAAGCGCTTGGCCTTGATGGCGAGCTGCTTCGCGAGTACGCCTACGCCGGTGCTACGCCGTTTGACGCCATGCGGGCTGATCTTGACCAGCTCGCAGAGCAGACGATTCAGCTTGCCGAGCTAGTTGTTCGCCTGCAGGCCCAGGTCGAGCACCAGGGCGCAGAGATCGACGAGTTGCGGAATCGGTAAGGCGCACGTCTAGGTCGCCGAGGACTCCGGCCAACGTCGTCATCTTCGCCTCAAACTGCATCGCTCCACTCCCCGTCTCGTCCACACCATTTCCTGGTCGCAAGTTATACACCAGGGGTGTGACGAAATGCGGGGGGACGGGGGGGGGCAAATCCTTTGTCTGTACAGAAAAAGATCTTATTGACAACTTTGACACCGCAAATGAACCCTTCGGCCACTAACGGTTTCAGTGTAAGAAAAGTCCTACAACCGCAGGTCAGCGTTGTTCTGCGTGCAAGAGCCCAGCGAACGTCGCAGCGGCAGCTTCGTCGGCATTGCTGAGTAGGTGTCCGTAAATGTCCGTGGTGGTCGACACCCGTGAGTGTCCCAATCGGTCAGCGACAGTACGTGTCGATACACCGGCCTCGAGCAGCATCGTGGCGTGGGCATGTCGTAGGTCGTGGAGTCGTGCGCCGGGGCATCCTGCGGCCTTCGCCAACCGGTTCAGCCGGTGGGTCGCAGTGTTGAGCAGGACCGCCCGTCCGGTCTCGGGGTCGTCGGATACGACGTGCCAGTCGTCGCCGACATGCACGCCCAATGTCAGCGACCGCTCGGCGCTCATGCGACGCCATTGGCGCAGCAGGGTGAGCGTGTCGGCGTCGATGGCGACCAGGCGCACCGACTGTTTGTTCTTCGTGGTGCCCCTGCCCTTCTTCGACATGGAGCCGGTGATGCTGATGCTGCCACGCTCGAGGTCGATGTCGCACCAGCGCAGGGCGAGCACTTCGCCGCGACGTGCGCCGGTCGCCATCGCCAGTCGCAGCCAGACCGACTGGCTTCCACCTTTGGCGGCGGCAAGGTCGAACATGCGGATCAGGTCGGCCGGTGTCGGCACCACGTACGTGATCGGGTCCAGGGTGGGGCGTCGGACGTTGGCGCACGGGTTGCGGTCGATCCAGCCCCATTCGACGCCGTGGCGGAACATGCTCGACAGTGCCGTGTACGCCTTGCCGATCCCCTGCGGCCCGACGCCGTCGGCGGTCATGTGCTCGTACACGTCGGCGATCATCGGTGGTGTCACGTCAGCGGCACGCACCTTCCAGAACCCGGCCGGCACGTGGCGCAGGGCGTAGCCGTACCGTTCCATCGACGCCTCGGACACGTTCGCCACTCGGGCCCACTCGGTGCGGAGCTGGGCGACCGTCGCGACCGACACCGACTTCGGTGTCGCCGACACGCACTCCCCCAGGCGGCGTTGGGCGGCCTTCTTCGTGCCCGTGAAGGTCTCCGAGCGCATCCGGTAGCTGCCAGTCATCGGGTCGATGCCGACACGCCACCTGAGCTTGTACACACCGGGCCGAAGTTCGGTGATCGAGCCTGAACCGTACGCACGTTTTGTCCCCATGTGGA
>CAIXIJ010000088.1 GCA_903919455.1 uncultured Acidimicrobiaceae bacterium
CACCGCCTGACCACACGGCCTGACCAACGGCCAACGGATCCCCGAAAAGCTGCCGCTTCGGCGGCGGCTTTTTCGCGTCAGGGGGTTGACGTCACAATCGAACATATGTACGATTACGGTATGAGTTCCGTGCTGGCCCACGCAGAGAGCATCCTCCTGTCGCCCACAGAACTCGCCGCTGCCCTCGAGGTGCACCAGCAGCAGGCCGCCGTGCTGGCGCTCGCTGTGGCTCACGTGCAGGAAGCCGGCCGCTGGGCCGACGACGGCAGTGTCACCATGCGTTCCTGGATGCGCGATACGTGTCGCATGAGCGACCGCGATGCGGGCGAATGGTTGCGCCGCGGCAAGCTGCTGAACCACTTCGAACCCATCGCCGAAGCAGCGCTGGATGGGTTGCTGTCGCACAGCCAACTCACCGAACTCGAGCGGTGCAATCGCCCGAAGTACGAAGCGCTGCTGCGCGAAATGGTCGAAGGTTTGGTGAACGAAGTGGCGCCGCTGGATGCGCAACTCACCGCGGCCGTGTGCCAGCGCTGGCGCGAGCGTGCCGACGCCATCATCGAAGAGCACGAGCCGGCCGAAGAGCCCGAGCGTTCGCTGTCGTTCAGCCGTGCGGGCGACCATGCGGTGCTGGGTCGTTTCACGCTCGACGATGCAGGCGGCAGCGAACTGGAAACCGCCATCCGCAATGCCATCACGCACGAAGGCAAGAACGAGACCCGCTCGTTGGCCCAGCGCCAAGGCGACGCCTTCTTCGACATCTGCGCGTTCTACAACAAGAACCACCGGGCCAAGGGCACCAAGCGCAACCTGCCGAACATGAGCTTCTCGGTGCACGCCGACACGCTCACCGGCAAGAATCCCGAAGCCATTAACCTCGACGAATGGCGCCACATGAGTGGCGCCTACGCCGACACCAAGATGTGCGACTGCGCCGTGCACAAGGTGCTGCGCGATGCCACCGATCAGCCGCAGGCGTTCGGTCGCACGCAGTACATCGTGCCGCAGCGGTTGTTCCGCCAGTTGGTCGAACGCGATTGCGGATGCCGCTTCCCCGGGTGCACTCGCACGGTGAAGCACTGCGATGCGCACCACATTCAGTACTGGCGCAACATGGGCCTCACCGATTACTGGAATCTCGTCCTGCTGTGCACACGGCACCACCATCTGGTGCACCAGCAGAGCCTGCAACTCGATCTTCAGCCCACCGGCGAGCTTCGGGTCACCTGGCGAGACGGCCGAGAACGGGTCAGCCCACCGCGGCACGGCCCACCACGTGGTGCACCACCACATCCGTCGGCTGTGTTTGCCTTCGCCTGAACCTTCCCCTCATCGCTACCGCAGTTCGCCGCCGCCGTCGGGCCCAATGGGTCTGCACGGTGGCGGCCGCTGCCATGTTCATGGCGAAGCGGGCGCAGTGGCCGCGCTGGCGTCAGTGGCCCTGTACGGACTGCGGCGTGTACGGGCTCTCGAGGCGAGCGATCTCGTCGGCGGTGAGCGTGATATCGAGCGACGTGAGTGCGTCGGCGATGTGATGCGGCTTGGTGGCGCCGATGATCGGTGCAGTGACCGTGGGGTGCTTGGCCACCCAGGCCAGACCCACTGCGGCACGCGACACACCACGTTCGGCAGCGATGTCGGCCACCGCCTGCACGATCTCCATGTTGGCGGCGCCGTACAGCGTCTTGCCGAACTCGTCGGTCTCGCTGCGGGTGGTGGACTGCGCTGCGTCGCGGGTGAGCAGGCCGCGAGCCAGTGGGCTCCACGGGATCACGCCTACACCCTGGTCGTTGCACAACGGGAGCATCTCTCGTTCTTCCTCGCGGTAGACGAGGTTGTAGTGGTTTTGCATGGTGACGAACTTCGTCCAGCCGTGTTGCTCGGCCACGTGCTGGGCCTTGGCGAACTGCCAGGCGTACATGCTGGACGCACCGATGTAGCGGGCCTTGCCGGCCTTCACCACATCGTGCAATGCCTCCATCGTTTCCTCGATGGGGGTGCGAGGGTCCCAGCGGTGGGTCTGGTAGAGGTCGACGTAGTCGGTGCCCAGGCGGCGCAGGCTCTGGTCGATCTCGAACATGATGGCCTTGCGTGAGAGGCCACCGATGTTGGGGGCCTTCCTGTCGGCGATGAACACCTTGGTGGCCAGCACCACCTCGTCGCGGCGGGTGAAGTCGGCGAGGGCGCGGCCGACGATTTCCTCGCTGGTGCCGTCGCTATAGGCGTTGGCGGTGTCGAAGAAGTTCACGCCGGCGTCGACGGCCTGGCGGATGAACACCCGACTGTTGGCCTCGCCCATGGTCCAGGCGTGGGTGCCGCGGTCGGGTTCACCGAAGCTCATGCAACCGAGGCAGATGGGGGACACGTCGAGGCCCGTTCGGCCGAGTTTTACGTACTTCATGCGCCGGACTCTAGGGGTTCAGGCGGACCACCACAGAGAGATGTCACACAAGGAAGTTGAATCGCCGACTTGTATGTGAGGTGTCGGTCGTTGTGGGTTGAGGCTCGTAGCGTCCGGTAGGTCGCTGGTCGGGTTGGCTCGTGAATCGCCTGCCGCCTTCGGGTTGGCTCTCCCGGGGTTTGCCTCCCGCCAGCGAC
>CAIXIJ010000089.1 GCA_903919455.1 uncultured Acidimicrobiaceae bacterium
CCCGGCATATCCACATGCGCATAGTGACGGTTCGCGGTCTCGTACTCGATGTGCGCGATCGAGATCGTGATACCACGAGCCTTCTCCTCCGGCGCCTTGTCGATCTGATCGAACGGCGTATACGCCGCAAGACCGCGATCGGCCAGGGTCTTGGAGATGGCTGCAGTCAGGGTGGTCTTGCCATGGTCGATGTGACCCATGGTGCCGATGTTGACGTGCGGCTTGGTGCGCTCGAATTTCGCCTTGCTCATTGGAGACCGTCTCCTGTGACGTGGTGGGAATGTTGAAGTTGTAGCGGCGACCGGTTTCGAACCGGTGACCTTCCGATTATGAGCCGGATGCTCTGACCAACTGAGCTACGCCGCCAGGGCTTTGCCGACCGGAGCCGGACATAGCCGACACCGATGTGGTCGAGCCCTCCGTCGGAATCGAACCGACGACCTACGCCTTACCATGGCGTTGCTCTACCGACTGAGCTAGGAGGGCAGTGGTGCGCGGCAGAGCCGCAAACCGAGTGCCGAGCATAGCGACGTCGCAGGCCGCGCGGACAGGGGAATCGCGATTCCGCGCAGGTCGCACCGCTACCCTCCTCGACGTGGGTTCCGTCACCTTGCGTCTGGCCACCGTTGGCGATGCCGAGCAGATCCGCATGATCTACAACCACGAGGTCATGCACACCACCGCCACCTTCGATCTCGTGCCGCGCTCGCTGCCCGATCAGGAGGCCTGGCTGGCGGACCGCACCGGGGCATTCGCCACCCTCGTGGCAGTGGACCCCGACGATGCCGATGGCCATGTGGTGGGCTTCGCGGCACTGTCGCCCTACAAGGACCGGGCCGCCTACCGCACCAGCGTGGAGGACTCCGTGTACGTGCGCCGCGACCGAAACGGCGAGGGCATCGGGTCGATGCTGCTGCGCCAGTTGCTCGAAGTGGCCGCCAACAGTGGTTTCCACGCAGTGTTCGCCCGCATCAACACGGCTGGCGACACCTCGATCGCCCTGCATCGCAAACTCGGTTTCGACATGGTGGGCATCGAGCGCGAGGTGGGCCGAAAGTTCAACCGCTGGCATGACGTAGCCCTCATGCAGCACCTTCTCGCCTAGCACGGCACCGGCGGGCACCCAGCCGTTCAGAGTTCCAGACCGAGCGCCTCGGCCTCGTCGGCGAGGGCCAACCAGGTCTCTTCCGCAGCATCGACAGCCGCCTGGGCCTTGGCGAGGCGCTCGCCGATGGCCCCCATCTCGCGATGATCGACCGCATTCGCCAACTCGGCCGACACCGATTCGCGTCGTTCGGTGGCCGCGGCAAGGTCGCGTTCGGCCTGCCCGAGCTGCCGTCGCACCGTGGAAGGGCTCCGTCCGCCTGTCTGCTTGGGCCGTGGGGCCGCCGTGGCGACCGGTTTGGCTGCTGCCTTCGCCCCAGCCCCGGAGGAAGCCTTGGGCGCCGCAGCGGGCGTTTGGCGCTGCTGCAACCATGCAGCCACGCCGCCTCGCACCCAGGCCGCGCCACCCCGGCCATCGAGGGCGAACAGTTCGTCGGTGACTCGGTCGAGGAACGACCGGTCGTGCGACACGGTGATGACGATGCCCGGCCAGTCGTCGAGGAAGTCCTCCAGGGCACGCAACGTGTCGAGATCGAGATCGTTCGTTGGCTCGTCGAGCAACAGCACGTTGGGCTGTTGCACCAGCGTGAGCAGCAGTTGCAGCCGCCGACGCTCGCCACCGGAGAGCAAGCCGATGGGGGCGAACTGGGCGTCGCCGTCGAACCAGAACTGCTTCATCAGGATCACATCGGCCACCGACGGCTCGCCCTTGTCGCCAGCCACGGCTTCGCGAACCCGCTGTGTGAGATCCACGTCCTTGCCCAATTGGTCGTAGTAGCCGATCTTCACCGTGGCACCACGCTCCACCGACCCACCGCTGGCCTCCAGCCGTCCGGCCACGAGGTCGAGCAGGGTGGATTTACCCGCACCGTTCGGACCCACGATGCCGACGCGATCGCCTGGTTCGAATGCAGCGCTCACCCCGTCGAGGACCTGAGAGCCGTCGGGCCACGAGAACGACACCGCACGGACCTCGATGCCCTTCGAGCCCAACCGCTGCGAGCCCATGGACAGCGCCAGATCACCGGCTCGGGCTGCCGCCTGGGCCTTGCCCTGCACGAGTGCCGTGGCGGTGGCGATACGAGCCTTGGGCTTCGCCGTGCGAGCCGGGGCGCCACGCCGCAGCCAGGCCAATTCCTTGGCCGCCAGGTTCTTGCGCACGGCTTCGGCCACCTCGGCACGTTCTTCGCGTTCGGCGCGCCCAGCAAGGTAGGCGGCATAGCCCGAACCGGCATGCCGCCCCTCGGGCATGTGCAGGTACGCCGCGCCGCGGTCGATCTCCAACACCTTGGTGGTGACGCGGTCCAGCACGTGACGGTCGTGGGTGACGAGCACCAGCCCACCGCGATAGGCGGCCAGCCACTCCTCCAGGAACCGAATCGCATCGAGATCCAGGTGGTTCGTGGGCTCGTCGAGAATCAGCGCCTCGTACTCCCCCACCAAGAGGCGCGCCAACGCCACCCGCTTGGCCTGACCACCGGACAACTCGTCGGTACGAGCATCCACGAGCGCCGCCATGCCCAGGCGGTCGAGCATGGCCTCGCCCTGCCAGGTGCCGCCCACGGCCTCTCGGACGGTCCCTACAGGAAGGACCGGTTGCTGCAGCAGGAACCCAACTCGAGCACCACGCCCCCAGCGCACCTCGCCGGCCTCGGGCTGGATCTCGCGGGCCAGCATGCGCAGAAGGGTGCTCTTGCCGCAGCCGTTGATGCCCACCACGCCCACACGGTCGCCGTCGGCGACGGTGAGGGAAACTCCTGCGAACAGGGGTCGGTTGGGGCGGCTGGCAGCCAGCCCTTCGGCATCGATGACGATCATGCGGCACAACCTCCCGTGGACACGTGTCCGGTGAAACGACGATCGCCAGGCCCGAAGGACCTGGCGATCTGTGTGGTGGGCCGGGCAGGATTCGAACCTACGTAGGACGACGCCGGTTGATTTACAGTCAACTCCCTTTGGCCACTCGGGCACCGACCCATCAGCGGAGAGTGAGGCTACAGGGTTCGGTACGCTGGAACACATGCCCAGTTTCGATGTCGTCTCAGAAGTGGACCGCCAAGAGGTCAAGAACGCGGTGGATCAGGCTCAGCGTGAGATCGCCACACGCTTCGACTTCAAGAACACCGACTCGTCCATCGAGCACAACGACCTTGCGCTCACGCTGCGAACGGTCAGCGAAGATCGCCTGGCAGCGTTGCGTCTCGTGGTCGAGGAGAAGCTCGTCAAGCGTGGTGTGTCGCTGAAGGGTATGGACTACGCGAAGATCGAGGACGCCACCCAGAACACCGTGCGGCAGGTGATCACCATCAAGGTGGGCATCGGCAGCGACAAGGCTCGCGAGATCAACCGAATGATCAAAGAGAAGGGCCCCAAGGGCGTCAGCAGTCAGACCCAGGGCGAGACCGTCCGCGTCACTGGCAAGAAACGCGACGACCTGCAGGCCGTGATGGCGTTACTGAAGGGTGCCGACCTCGGCATTCCCTTGCAGTTCAACAACTTCCGCGACTGACGCCCATTCGGGCATCCAGCATCACGGTGCGGCGCAGGGCCCCTTGGAGGGGTCCGGCACCGGGTGCGCCTTCGGGGCAGCCCAGCCACCTACCGGGTCGACCATGTTCCTGTCGTCGGCCTTCGTGAGCGGGTCGGCGCCGTAGACCGAACACGCCACCTGCGGCTGCGGCACCTCGGGGTGCAAGACCCTCAACTGCCGGAACTGCTCGGCTCGCAACGGTGCCCCGCCCAGCGACAAACGGGCCTTCGGTGCACCCGCGGTTGCGGCTGCACCCGCGTCGCACGCCTGCACCTTCACCGGCAGAAGCCCACCGACGACGGGTTCGAACTGTGCGGCGCTCTTGCCGCCCGCAGGAGCCGCCGCCGCCCACGCCGTGAACGCTGCAGTCACCACCTCGGCGCTGGCAGCATCGAATGAGAGTGAGGCTTCGGTGCAGAACGTAGAGACCTTCACGCTGCCCGCCACTTCGTCGGTCTGCCACGCAAGAGCGGCCTTCCATGCGAGATCGGTATCCACCCGACTGGCAAGTGCGTGGTACCAGAACAGCATGCCCTGCGAGGTTGCCGCCACCGTGGCCTCCAGGCTGCCGGTGACCCGACGCAGGTCCAGCAGCTGTCCGTCGGTGAAGGCTGCGTTCAGTTCGAGTTGATCGCGCTGCGAGGTGGTGAGCGACGCCAGATAGGGCGACACCGCCAGACCAAGGCGGCCGGTGGTTGCCGTGGCGAACGGCGACGAAGCAACCGGCACCTCGTACTTCGAGTACGCCGTGAAGGACTGCGTGGCAACCGCTTCACGCGAGTCGGGGTCGAGCAGCGAGTCGGCAACCGCGATGGCGTCTGCGTCGTACAGCGCCAGCGTGCCTCGCGCCACCGTGGGGGCCACGTCGACCAGTCGACCCGACCAATCGAAGTGCTGGTCGAGCAGCGCCATCGTGAGCGCCCGGTGCAGCGCATAGGTGCGCCATTCCGGATCCAGACCATCCACCACGTAGATGGACCGATCGGAGGGATCGTAGAAAGCGGGTTCGTCGACCAACGCTGTCAGGCCTACGGCACCAGGCTCGAGTGTGCCGTTCAACAGGCCGAGCGAACGCCAGACGCCTTCGCGGGCTTTCGGCGTCGCACCGTCGAGTCCTAGCGACGAGGACGCCAGGCGGGTCGCATAGTCCGCAACCGGCAGGGCGGTGACGGCGACGTTCTTGTCGAACTCCAGCTTGCGAGCGGCCTCGACGTCCTTCGCGAGCGGCTCGAGCTCCTTGCTCCAACTCACCCTGTCCAGAACGAAGAACTTCACGGCGAACAGACCGCCCGCGACCAGCGCGAGCAGCACGAGCACGCTGGCGAACTTGCGCATCACATGGCGCTTGCGACGCTGCGGCACGGGAACCGACGTGGTGTTCAGCAGGCTGCTGTAGTTGTGGCGTACGGCCGCCGTGCTCGGTCGGGCCTGATAGGCCTGGCCCACGCTGAGCGTGGGGCCGGCTGGCGCTGCCGTCGGCGCAGGCACTGGGGAACCCGGCTGGACGATGCGCACATCCGTCGACGCGATGGCGGGCACTTCCACCGGATGATCGAGATCGTCCTCCTGGTCGGGGAGGAAGGCCAACCGGTTCATCTCCGCCTGCACCGCTGCTGCCGCAGTTGCCGGCGGGGCGGGCGGTGGGGGTGGCGGCGCGACGACCGGGTTCGGCAACGAACTGGCAACCGGGGTCGGCATCGACACCGGCGGAGGCGGTGCTGAGACCACAGGCACCGTGGTGGAGGCGTTGGCGAACTCCACCTTGGCATCGAGCACCGGAGGGTCGCTCGACATGCCATCGATCACGGGAACGATTTCGGAATTGCCGCGCTCCAGGCTGTCGCGCAATGCCTCCACGCGAGGCATTCCCGTACCGGGAGTGCTCTTCACGATGAGGTCGGCGAGACCGACGATCATCGGGTCGGTGTCGTGCGCGACGGGCGGCGGTTCTTCGATCGGCTTCACCAGTTGGTCCACCCCAACCGAATCGTTCGAGTCGTAGGACCCGTTCGAGTCGTAGGACGCGTTCGAGTCGTAGGGCGCGGTCGAGTCGGCGGGAACAGCCGCCATCATCGATGCGAGCGAGGGAAGACCCGACGGGGTGGGGTCCAGGTCCTGGCCCATCGGCGCCGCAACCTCCGTGGGACCCGACGGCATCACCGGCGCAGAGATTGGTGCCATGGGCGCCAGCGCAATGTCGGGTCTGGCCAGCAGATCCTCGATACGGATCGGGGCAGGGCGAGGGGTGCCGTCACCATCCACCGGCGACACCACCGGCTGCGAGGTGGTCGGGTTCGTGATGTGTTCCCAGGTCAATTCGCGCAGCCCCGGTGTTTCCATCGGAGCTGCAAGACCCGACTCGCGGGCATAGAGCGGACTGTCGAGACGAAGACGCAACTCGTCGAGGCTGAGGTCGCCCGAGCCATCGGACTCTCGCGAGTCGGGCACGCGCTCCTCCGACGACGAAGCGGCGACACCCGCCATCACGTCCCGTTCGTCAATCGCCATACCTGAGGTATCGGGCTGCGACTGGCGTCACTTGAGCATCGCCGCGGCGATCAGTCCTCGGTGGGGGCTTCCTGCGCTTTGCGCTGAAGTTCGTTCACCACACTGGCATCAGCCAGGGTGGTGGTGTCGCCGAGGTTGCGCCCCTCGGCCACGTCGCGGAGCAAACGACGCATGATCTTGCCGCTGCGAGTCTTGGGAAGGTCGGGCGTGATGTAGATGGCCTTGGGCTTGGCAATCGCGCCGATCTCGTGGGCGACATGATTGCGCAGGTCGGTCTCGCTGGCGTCCTGGCCACCGCGGAGAATGACGTAGGCGATGATGGCCTGTCCAGTGGTGGGGTCGTTCGCGCCCACCACGGCCGCCTCGGCAACCGACGGGTGCGACACCAGCGCGGACTCCACTTCGGTGGTGCTGATGCGGTGACCCGACACGTTCATCACGTCGTCCACGCGTCCGAGCAACCACAGGTAGCCCTGCTCGTCGAGTTTGGCGCCGTCGCCAGCGAAATAGCGGCCCTGGAAACGGCTCCAGTACGTGTCGGCGTAGCGCTCGGGGTCGCCCCAGATCCCGCGCAACATGCCCGGCCAAGGCCGAGTGAGCGTGAGATAACCACCGCCGCGTGTGACGAGGTTCGCGTCGTCGTCGACCAGTTCCGCACCGATACCGGGGAGCGGGAAGGTGGCCGAGCCTGGCTTGGTGGTGGTGCAGCCGGGCAGTGGGCTGATCATGATGCCGCCCGTCTCGGTCTGCCACCAGGTGTCCACGATCGGGCACCGACCACCGCCGATGTGCTCGTGGTACCACATCCATGCCTCGGGGTTGATGGGCTCGCCCACCGAACCGAGCAACTGCAGCGACGACAGATCGTGCTTGGCCGGCTCCTCGGCTCCCCACTTCATGAAGGTACGGATGGCAGTTGGTGCGGTGTAGAACTTCGTGACCCGATACTTCTCGATGATCTCCCAGAAGCGGTCGTTGCCCGGGAAGTTCGGCACGCCCTCATACATCACCTGGGTGGCGCCGTTCGCCAACGGTCCGTACACGATGTAGCTGTGACCGGTGATCCAGCCCACATCGGCCGTGCACCAGTACACATCGGTGTCGGGGTGGAGGTCGAACACGTACTTGTGGGTGAATGCCACCTGGGTGAGATAGCCACCCGACGTGTGCATGATGCCCTTCGGCTTGCCGGTGGTGCCCGAGGTGTACAGCAGGAACAACAGTTGCTCGCTCGGCATCGGCTCTGCGGGGCAGACGGGATCCGCTGTGGCCATCAGTTCGTGGTACCAGTGGTCTCGACCGTCGACCATCTCCACCGCGTTGCCGCCGCGGCGTACCACCACGACATGCTCGATGGTGGGAGTGCCCTCCACTGCCTCGTCGGCGGCCGCCTTCAAGGGGAAGACCTCGCCCCGGCGATACCCGCCGTCGGCAGTGATGAGCACCTTGGCCTCAGCGTCGTTGATGCGATCGGTGAGGCTCTGCGCCGAGAAACCACCGAACACCACGCTGTGCGCTGCGCCGATGCGAGCGCAAGCCAGCATGGCCACGGCGGCCTCCGGAATCATGGGGAGGTAGATGTTCACGCGATCGCCGCGCTGCACGCCGAGGTCCTTGAGCACATTGGCGAACTGCTGCACCTCGCCGAGCAGATCCGAGTAGGTGATGGTGCGGGAGTCGCCGGGTTCGCCCTCCCAATGGAACGCCACCTTGTCGCCCTTCCCCGCCAGCACGTGACGGTCGAGGCAGTTGAAGCTCACGTTCAGTTCACCGCCGACGAACCACTTCGAGTACGGGAGTTCCCACTCGCAGATGGTGTGCCAATCGGTGGACCAGTCCAGCAGTGATTCGGCTTGCTTCGCCCAGAAACCCTGGTAATCGACGTTGGCCTCGTCGTACAGGCTGGTATCCACTGCCAGGGCCTGCGCCTTGAACGCAGCCGACGGCGGGAACAAGCGCTGCTCGTCCATCAACGCATCGATGGTGTCGTGTTCGTCAGTCATGGTCGTACGTACCCCCAGCGCCAGAAGTTAGCGCAGGGGGCCGCGTGCAACCACCGACGAAACGTCGGAACTCAGAGTCCGTTGGGGCGCCGCGTGAGCAGCAGCGAGAGCATGCCAGCGAACACCATCAGCAGCCCGACCACGATCAGCGACCGCTGATTCGAACCGGTCCAGGGCAGACCACGGGTGGAATTGCCGCCGCCAGCCCCAAGCGCCGTGGTGGGGCCCCCACTGGCGACCGCCGTCGTGGTAGCACCAGCGCTCGACGTCGGTCCGCCACTGTCGACGGCGGTTGTGGAGGGCTGCGGCGCGCCAGTCGTCACCGGAGCAGGCGTCACCGGCACGATCAAGGTGTCCGGCGGCAACGTCGTACCCGGCGGCAACGTCGTATCCGGCGGCAACGTCGTACCCGGCGGCAACGTCGTACCCGGCGGCAACGTCGTACCCGGCGGCAACGTCGTATCCGGCGGCAACGTCGTGTCCGGCGGCAACGTCGGCGGCAGGGTCGTGTCCGGCGGCAGGATCGGCGGCAACGTCGGCTCCGGCGGCAACGTCGGCGGCACAGTCGGCGGCAACGTCGGCGGCAACGTCGGCTCCGGCGGCAGCGTCGTGTCCGGCGGCAACGTCGTGTCCGGCGGCAGGGTCGTGTCGGACGGCAGGGTCGTGTCGGACGGCAGGGTCGTGTCGGGCGGGATGCAGTTGGGGTTCGATCCGCTACGGCTGATCGATGCCCCACCGGCGATCATTCCGACGACGCCGTTCTCGCCTCCGCTGCCGTTGGTCACGCCCTCACACGGAATCAGGCATTCGCCTTCGTTCCCGAGGTCGCAGAGCGTGAGCTCCACCGTGGTGGTCGTGGCTTCGCCAGCACTGGTGGAGGTGGCA
>CAIXIJ010000090.1 GCA_903919455.1 uncultured Acidimicrobiaceae bacterium
ACGCCCTGCAGGCGAAGAGCCGCGAGATGGGCGACCGCGAGCGGGTGCTTGCGGCTGAGGCCGACGAGTTGGCCTCGGCGCTGCGCGAGCTGTTGCTGCGCATTCCGAACCTGCCGCACCCCGATGCTCCCGACGGCCAGGACGACCACGACAACCCGGTCATCGTCGGCCCCAACAACATGCCCGCCGAGTTCGCCGATTACCAACGCGTGCCCCACTGGGAAACGGCTGTGGCGTTGGGCATTCTCGACAACGAGCGCGCCACGAAGATCAGTGGCGCCATGTTCACGATGCAGCGCGGTGCCGGGGCAACCCTTGCTCGTGCACTGTGCCAGTACGCACTCGACATGAACGCCGATGCGTTCGAAGAGATTCGTCCGCCGTCGCTGGTCACCACCGCCACCCTCACGGCCACCGGTCAGCTGCCGAAGTTCGCCGACGACGCCTACGCCATCGAGCGCGACGACCTGTGGGCCATCCCCACTGCCGAAGTGCCGCTCACCAGTATCTACGCCGGTGAAGTGCTCGACGAGGCCGAACTGCCGAAGCGGATGATGGCGCACACGTCGTGTTATCGACGCGAGGCTGGCTCGGCCGGCCGCGACACCCGCGGCATGCTGCGAGCGCACGAGTTCGACAAGGTGGAGATCCTCGCGGTGTCCACCCCTGAGCAGGGTCCGGCCATGCTGCAGGAGATCGTGGATCGCGCCGAGCGCCTCATCAGTGGTCTCGGGCTGCCGTATCGCATCATCGAGATTTGCACGGGCGATATGGGCCAGAGCCATCACCGCAGCTTCGACATCGAGGTGTACGCGCCTGGCTGCGACAACTGGCTCGAGGTCAGCTCGTGCAGTTGGTTCAGCGACTATCAGGCGCGCCGCGGCGATATCCGCTTCAAGAAGGCGGGCGAGAAGGGCACCACCATCGCCAACACCCTGAACGGTTCGGCGCTTGCCGTGCCGCGAGTGTGGGCAGCGATCATGGAGAACTACCGCCAGGCCGATGGCAGCGTGGTCGTGCCGGAGGCCCTGCGTCGCTACATGCGTGGGCTCGAGGTCATCACACCGTCATGACCGGCGACGCGGGCGATGTCGCCGCCGAGTTGGCGGGCCGGCGCAAGGACTACGAGACCGCGGGTCTCGACATCGCCGATGTGCTGCCCGACCCGATGGCGCAGTGGCACCGTTGGTACGGCGAGGCCAGCGAGGGTGGCTGCGTCGAGCCGAATGCGTTCGTGCTGGGCACCATCGACGGTGAGGGTTGGCCGCAGTCGCGCTACCTGTTGGTGCGCGGTGCCGACGAGCGAGGGTTCACGTTCTTCACGAACTACAACTCCGCCAAGAGTCGGCAGTTGGCCGAGGAAGGCCGAGCCTCGATGCTCTTCACTTGGCTGCAGTTGCATCGCCAGGTGCGTGTGGTGGGCGAAGTGGAGCGAGTTCCGGATGCCGAGAGCGACGAGTACTTCGGCTCGCGGCCGCGCGGTTCGCAGATCGGTGCATGGTCGTCGCCCCAGTCGGAGGTCATTCCCGATCGACTGTGGCTCGAACAACGCGTCGAGCAGATGGCCGCAACCTTCGGCGATGACGCCGTGCCTCGTCCGGCGTTTTGGGGTGGCTGGCTGTTGAAGCCGCGCCGCTTCGAGTTCTGGCAGGGGCGCCCCAGTCGTCTCCACGATCGGGTGGCCTACTCGCTGCTCGGTTCCGGTGAGGGCGACAGTTGGCAGATCGACCGCCTGTCGCCCTAGCCCTCACGCAGTGGGCCAGGTGGTGGCCGCAGCAACGAGGCCGTCGATGAGTGCTTGCGTGTGCGGCACCAGACCGGGCCCCTGCCAGTCGCGCCAGATAGGGCTACGGCCGCGCACGCGAGGGGGCAACTCGATCTGCACGCCCTGATGGCGCGGCAGGTTCACCGGGTTGCGGTGGTGCAATCCGCGGAGCTCCTTCGGCATCGCGTCGAGGTCGGTCTCCAGGGTGTACTCCGGCAGCGTCGCGCGCAGGTGGCCAGCTACGTGCTCGGCGAGTTCGCGGTTCTGCCCACCCAGGAGCAGCGTGGTCCACATGTGATGGCGGCCGAACCCGTGAATGGTGATCACCACCTGCACGTGATCGACGAACTGCTGCAGGGCGGGCGACTCTTCCGGCGCCACCTTGTGCGAAGGGATGTGCCGGTTGAAGTGTGTCGGCTGCACGACGGCGTAGTAACTGGCGCCCGACCGTTCGGCAGCCTCCTCGGCGACCACGTCGGTCATCTCCTCCAGCGAACCACCGTGGTACGCCATGAAACCCACGGGGCCGCGCAGGACCAGCCGCTCCTCGACGCCGTCGACGGCGAGCAGGTCACGAAACGGTGTGGCTGATGTCATCCTGATCGGACGGTTCGGAGGTCTGCGAGCGGTTGCGTTCCCGCATCATCGCGTACGCGACGCCCGCCAGGATGACCGCGCCGAGCACGAGGGCCACGAGCTTCCAGTTCCCGTTCAACCAGTTCTGCACGCGCTGCTGCAGGCCGTCGATGGCATCGGTGATGGGGTCGCTCTCCTCGCGCAGGTCGCGCCAGTAGAAGTACCAGATGAGGTAGGAGCCCGACAGCAGCACGAATGCTCCGGACACCATCTCGACGTACTGCATCTTGCTCTTCAGCCAGCGAACGAACCCGGCGTTCGCCGCCGCCAGAGCGAGGGTGAGAGAGATGACCACCACCGCCATGCCGAGCGCGTACATGACCACGTTTGCCACGCCAGCCCAGTAGCCCTTGTTGGCGCCGGTGGAGAACAGCGTGCTCATGAAGAGGGGCAGCGTGCAGCCCAGCGACGCCACTGCGTACGCCACGCCGTAGAGGAACATTGACCGCAGCGTGCGGTCGCGGTCGCCGGTCTTCACCTGCATCGTGCCGATGGGCAGCTTGTAACCGAAGAGCATGGCGATGCCGAGAATGACGAACAGGATGCCGATGACCAGCGTTGCGTACTGCGCATTGTCGAGCAGGCTCTGCGTCCAGAACTGGGTGACGGCACCGATGGCGAAGAAGACCGCGAGAAAGCCACTCGACACCATGGTGCCCACGTAGAGCGCTCGGCTGATCGGTGCCCTCTGCGCGTCGCCGTCGGCCACGCTGACGCCGAGGAAGTACATGAGGTATGTGGGCAGCAGCACGAAGCCGCAGGGGTTGATCGATGCCACCAGTCCGCGGATGAAACTCAACGACAGGTTCACAGCAGTTTGTCCTCGATGAGTTGAGTGAGCTTGGCCTCGTCGAGCTGTCCGGTCTGCTGCACGATGGTGCCATCCGGGGAGACGAAGAGGGTGACGGGGAAGGCGGCGATACCGACTGCGGCGACGAATTCGCCGTTGCCGTCGTAGAGGAGTTCGTACTGCACGCCCTTGTCGCGGGCGAACTGCTCCTCGCGGTCGCTGGGCGGGAGGTAATCCACGCCGATGAAGCGCACACGATCGCCGTACGCCTTGTGCACCTTGGCGAAGTCGGGCAGTTCCTTCTTGCAGGGCCCGCATGTGGAGCCCCACACGTTGATCACCATCGGATTGCCGAGCAACTCGGAGGTGGGCACATCGTCGCCGGCGAGCGTCTGGATGGTGGCGTTTGGCAATGGGGTGCCCTCTACCAGGTCGTTGGTGGGGATACCGCCGGGCTGCGCGATCGTGAGGGTCGGATCCAGAACGACGGGGCTGTCGGCGTCGTTCTGGCTGCGGGCAATGATGAACCCGATGGCGACAGAGGCCACGGCGGACACGATCAGCGAACCGATCAGCAACCACGGGCGCACCTTCATCGTGGAACACGTTATCGGCGGCTCATGACCAGAACCGTGCGACCCCTGCCGTCACCGGGGGGTGCGACGGCAGGGGTCGGGGTGTGCAGCCGGAGGGTCGTCGAACGTTGCCTCCGACCGGAGATGGTGATGGGATCAGGCGACGCGGTGGCCGCGGAGGTAGTGCGGCGGCAGCGGCACTTCGTCCACCACGGTGACCGCGCGCGGGTGCTTGGGTGGCCGGCCCCGCGGCCGCTTGTTCACCACGATGCGGCCGTTCTCGATGAGCTCGCCGCCCCAGACGCCCCACGGCTCGGCTCGCTCGACGGCCCCATCGCGGCAGGTGGCAGCGAGTGCGCACTTGCCGCAGATCGCCTTGGCACGGGCGATGTCGAGCGGGGTGTCCGAGAAGAACAGGTGGGCGAGGGTTCCGTTGCCATCGGCGCAGCGCGGGCTGGCCACGCGTGCAGCCATCGGCTCGACGAGTTCGTCGAACGTGGTCTGGATGTCGTTGTCGTTCAGCGTGTACATGTTCAAGGTTCCTCTCGGACTGCAAGGAGGTTGGGGAAAACGAAAAGGCCGCCGGGATCTGTGATCCCGACGGCCTCGGCGGCACTTGCGACGTTCGTTACGTCGATGCCATCCCGAGGTGTCGGGCGGAGCGCTTGGTAGCGGCCTTGGTGGACTTGAGTCCTGCATTGGATGCAGTGGTCATGGATGCCACATTGGCCATAGTGCGCCACTGGAAGCAGTTGCCGAAGCCCGCGAACGGACGCGCGGCAACGGCCATGTGGGCCTGATGCTGAGCGAAGACCGTGCGTTCCATCGGTTCCGAAACCTTCCTTGGTGTCATCGACCCGCCGCTGTTACGGACGTGTCGTGAACAAGGCAACCACGTTCCGAGAACCGCTGCAACCGAATTATTCGGAAATCGTTGTGTCGGTGGGCACTGGGGGCGCAACCGGCACGAACACGTGCTCGCGGTAGTGGCGAAGTTCGTTCACGCTTTCGCGGATGTCGTCGAGCGCGCGATGGGTGCCCTGCTTGCCGCGGATGCTGTTCAGCACGGGCGGATACCAGCGGCGGACGAGCTCCTTGATGCTGCTCACGTCGACGCTGCGATAGTGCAGGTACAGCTCGATCTCGGGGAGATATGCGTCGAGGAATCGACGGTCCATGCCGATCGAGTTACCGCAGAGCGGCACCGAACGCGGCTGCAGCACATGCTCCTTGATGAACGCCAGGGTTTGAGCACCGGCATCTTCGAGCGTGATCGTGGACGCACGGATCTGATCCAGCAGTCCGCTCTTGGTGTGCATCTCGACCACCACGGGTTCCATCAGCGCGAGCTGCTCTTCGGTGGCGTGCACCACGAGGTCGGGCCCCTCGGCCACGATGTTGAGATCGTCGTCGGTGATGATGGTGGCGATCTCCACGATCACGTTCTTGGCCGGGTCGAGGCCCGTCATCTCCAGATCCATCCACACCAGCACGAGGATGAGGTTAGGCGACGGATACGGTTCCGAGCGTATGAGCGACCAGGACATCCCCATCCGCCCCGCTGCGACGGTGATGTTGCTGCGCGACACCGACGCCGGTCTCGAGGTGTTCATGCTGCGTCGCACGACGGCGGCTGTGTTCGCCGCCGGGATGTACGTGTTCCCCGGTGGCAAGGTGGACCCTGCCGATGGCGACGGTGACGAGGCGTTCGTGGTGGCCGCAATCCGCGAGTGCTACGAGGAGTGTGGCGTGCTGCTGGCGGTGGATGCTGCGGGCAACATGGTCGACGACGGGCATCCGGCTCTGGCCCATCGCGGCGCTGTGTACGACGGCACGGTGGACATGCGCGAGCTGGCCCGCGAGCACGGCCTTCGGCTGGACACCGATGCGTTGATCTGGATGAGTCACTGGATCACACCGAAGGGCGAGACCGCCCGCCGGTTCGACACTCGGTTCTTCGCGGCGGCCAGCCCGGTGGGGCAGTCGTCGTACCACGACGACAACGAGACCGTGGCCAGCATGTGGGTGCGGCCCGCCGATGCGGTGGCATCGTTCGAGCGAGGCGAACTGCAGCTCATGCCTCCCACCATCACCAACCTCCGCTTCCTACAGGAGCACGCCGACGTGGCCACTGCGATGACTGCATCGCGGGCGGTGGGCACACCTCCGTGCATCCTGCCGAAGATCAAGATGGTCGACGGTCGCATGGCTGGCATCGCCATGCCCGGCGACGCGGACTACGACTCGCTCGACTGAGCAGCGCGTTCGGCGTCCTTCGCCGCGAGCGCTGCATCCACCATGCCGAGCATGCGGGCGCTGCAGCCGGCCATGTTGGTGGGTGGAGCGATGTCGTCGATGATTCGCCGGGCGATAGACCGGAACACGTCGGCGGCGGCACCGGTGCCGTCGAGGGAGACAGGGGTGCCGGCATCGCCGCCTGCAGCGACTGATGGTTCCAGCGGAACCTGACCCAGCAACGGCACGCCGATCTGGTCGGCCAACGCCTGTCCGCCGCCCTCGCCGAACAGGGCGTAGGCCTGGCCGTGGTCGCAGGTGAACGAGCTCATGTTCTCGATGACACCGCTGACTCGAAGGAAGCTGCGCCGAGCCATGTCGGCGGCGCGTGCTGCCACTTTCTGCGCGGCGAGCGCCGGGGTGGTAACCACAAGCATGTCGGTGCGGGGCAGCATGCGAGCCAGGCCCATCTGCACGTCGCCGGTGCCGGGGGGCATGTCGATGAAGAGGTAGTCGAGCTCGCCCCAGTGCACATCGCGGAGGAACTGCTCCACGGCCTTGGTGAGCATCAGACCGCGCCACATCAGCGCGGTGTCTTCGCCAACCAGGAACCCGGTGCTGACCACCTTCAAGGTGCCCTGGGTGAGACCGCGGCCCACGGTGAGTTCGTTGGGAATGATCTTCGGCTTCTCGCTGCCCTCCACGGGCAGTGCTTCGAGCGGCTCGTCGATGCCCAGCAGGCGAGGCACGGAGAAGCCCCAGATGTCGGCGTCGAGCACGCCCACCGTGAAGCCCTGCGCTGCCACCGCCGCTGCCAGGTTCACCGTGACCGAGCTCTTGCCCACGCCGCCTTTGCCGCTGGCGATGGCCAGCACGCGACACGACTGCGGAATCTCGGTGTCGGGGGCGTGCTCACGAGCATTCCAGCGGGCCTTCAGCATCACTTCGCTGCGCTCTTCGCTGTTCATCTCGCCCCACTCGATGCGAACGTCGGTGACGCCGGGGTGCAGGGCAACGCGGCTCTCCACGTCCTTCTTGATCTGGGCGCGAAGGGGGCATCCTCCGATGGTGAGCTTCACGGTGACCACGACCGCGCCGAATGGGCTGATCTGCACGTCGGGCACCATGCCCAAGGTGACGATGTCGGCACCCAATTCGGGGTCGATGACAGCCCTGAGCAGGGAGAACACGTCGTCGGAACTCGGCGCAGCCGTAGCACTGGATGCAGCGGTGGGCTCGACGGGAATCACGAAGTCCATGCTACGGTAATTCGGGTTACACTGCCCGTTCGAAGACCTGTACGGTCCGTCGTTCCAGGAGGACGTTCTTGTGATCACGCTCACCGACACCGCTGCTCGCAAGGTGAAGGAATTGCTCGAGGCTGAAGGCGCCACCGACCTCGCTCTGCGCGTGGCCGTGCGCCCCGGCGGCTGCAGCGGTTTCTCCTACGAGATGTTCTTCGATGGCGACTTCGCCGCCGACGACGAGAAGGCCATTTTCGGCCCCACCGACGGTCCGGTGCAGGTCGTGGTGGATGCCGCCTCGTCGCAGCTGCTCGAGGGCGCCACGCTCGACTACAAGGACGGTCTGAACCAGGCCGGGTTCGCCATCACGAACCCGAACGCCACCCGTAGCTGCGGGTGCGGTCAGTCGTTCAGCTGATTTCTTCGCCGTCTCAGGCGGTGAGGAACAGGTCCATGCGTTCGCGCAGTTCGGCCCTGTCCCACACGCCGTCGAGTCGGTCGACAATCACTCCGGTGGTGTCGCAGAAGTAGATGATCGGCTCGTAGTCCACCTTCAGCGCGTCGATGGCAGGTGCGACTGTGGTGGCTTTGTCGTCGGCGTAGACGTCGGCGTGGATCATCACCACGTCGGCTCCGGCTCGGGCGTGCTCGGCCACCAGGAATTCGAGCCCCGGCGTGCACGTGCCGGTCTGGCAATGCGCCGGTGTGCCGATGAGATAGCAGATCTTCTTGCCCGACGTGAGGGCTTCCCTCAGCGTGACGTCGTGGAGGGGGCAGGGTTCGGGCGTGAGCGAGCAGTACGGCTCCACACCGCGATGATTGTCGACGGTGGGTGTGTCGAAGGGCGGCAGCTTCGTGCCGGTGACCGGAGTGAGGATTTGCTTGGCCTCGAAGACTTGAAATGCCGCCCCTGCGCCGTCGTCGCCGTCGAGTCGCAGGGTGTACCCCTGCGGCTCGGTGAGCTGCACCCTGACCTCGTAGTACGGCACGACGATGCCATCGGAGCGGAACGTGGCCACGAGGTCGGTGACCTTCGTGCCGTCAACGGTTTCGATGTGGCCGCTCAGCGTTGCCGGGCCGGTGGTGGCAAGCGTTTGCCCATCGCTGAGCGATACGGGAAGGCGCACTTCACCGGGCGTGAACAGCGGCGCGTTCGGGAACCGCTGGACGACGTTGAAGTTTGCGGGTGCGTCGTTGGTGGTGTTGGTGGCGGCGCCGCCGTCGCTGCTGCATGCGGCGAGCACGGCCATGCCGCCGGCTCCGAGGAGGAAGGTGCGTCGTGAAGGAGCCATCGCCCCAATCGTAGGGTGAGTGCGAGAGAATTCGAGCGCGTGAGAAGGCCCGAGCAATGACAAATCCCGCACACCAGGACGACGGACGGTCGCGTCGCGCAGTGGTGCGCGTCGGCATGCTCGCGCTGGTGGTCCTGTTCGTGGTGGGGGCCGTGGTGATGGTGCCCACCATCCAGCGCGATCTGGGCAAAAAGGCGAACGCGCAGCTTGTCGAGGCAGGTATCGATGCTCGCATCGACTTCCACGGCCAGGACGGCACCCTGCGTTGCGCGCGTCGACTCGACGACCCAGAGTCGGCCCGCGCGATCGCTCATGAGGTTGACGGCGTGCGCTCGGTCACCCTGGATGTTTCGTGCGTCGCGCCTACCGAGACGCTCCCGATCGACACCACGGTGCCGCCTCCCGTGCCGACGTCCACCACGGTGGCACCGCCCACCAACACTGCGGCCCCGTCCACTGCGACGTCGACCACCACGACCGCTGCCACCGCCACGACCGTCGCTGTGGACCCCACGGCTGATTCGGTGGTGGCCATCGGATTGATCGAGGGGCGCTTCAACCTTTCGGGCAGGCTCGCCACGAGTGCGCAACGTGCGGCGCTGATTGATGCAGCGGCCGCCGCAGTCGGCGCCGACAACGTGACCGACGAGGTCACGCTCGACTCGGGAGTGGGCATCGATGCCGATGCGGTGGCGGGCCTCGCCACCCTTGTTGCAGCGATGCCGTTGCCACTGGTGGATGGCGTGGTGGGTTGGGGCCCGAATGGCCTGTACGCCACCGGTGTGTACGTCGACGACGCGGCGCGCGATCAGTTCCAGACCGCCGCCACCGACGCTGGCGCAACCACGAGGTTGGTGGCGCGCCCCATCGCCACCGCCGCCGACGCAGCGATCGTGCAACAGGACCTGAACGCCCTGGTTGCGGATGAGCCGTTCGTGTTCGGCAAGGGCAGTACCGACGTCAGCCCCGATCAGCAAGCGCTGCTCCATCGGGTGGCAGGCACCGCCAAACGCTTTGCCGGCATGGTGGTGGAGGTGCAGGGTCACACCGACAGCGAAGGCGATGCAGGCCGCAACCTCACGCTGAGCGAGCAGCGGGCCAAGGCCGTGGCCGACGCCATGATCGCCCTGGGCGTACCATCCGCGAACATCACGTCCAAAGGATTTGGTGAAACCGACCTCATCACCGACGACAATGGTGTCGAAATCCCCGAGAAGAGTCGCCGAGTGGTCTTCGGCGTCTCTGTCAGCAACTGATCGGACCAAGGAGTCAATCGTGTGGTACACCCTCGGCGCATGGGCGTGGTGGCTGGTACTCGCCGCGCTCATCGGCGGGGTAGTCGGTTGGCTGCTGCGTTCCATCGGTGCTGCGAAGAACGGCGAAGCCGCGGCGGCGAGGGCTGAAGCCGAGCGACTGCGCGGCCGCGTGGCCGAACTCGATGGGGTGGCCACGAATCTCGAACGCGTGATGCTGGAGATGGAAGTGCAAAAGGCCCAACTCCCTGCACCGGCCAGCGTGGCCGCGGGGAGCGCTGCCATCGAAGAGGCTGCGGTGCTGACGAAGAAGGTCGCCGAGCAGCAGCACTGGATCAGCGAGTTGCGGGTTCGACTGTGGAACAGCGAGGCAAAGAACCGCGATCTCCAGTCCGTGGTGGATTCTCACGTGGTTGCAGCGGCACCTCCGGAACCCGACCTGGGCGAAGCGGCTCGCGTGCTCGGCCAGCCGGTGCGGCTGAACGACTTCACACTCGTGGAGGGCATCGGGCCCGCCATCGCTCATCTGTTGGTGAACCGCGGTGTCACCACCTGGTGGAGCCTCGCCAACGCCGACCTTTCGCTGCTGCGTTCGATGCTGTCCGAAGCGGGCCCGAAGTACCAGGTGCACGACCCCACGTCGTGGCCGCAGCAGGCGCGGCTGTTGGCGAACGGCGACTGGGAGACGTTTCAGCGCTTGGCCGATGCCCTTCGCAATGGCTACGACACGGAGTGATGTCGGACCTCACCACGTTCACGTTGAACGGCGCGCCAGTAACGGCGGCGGCCGATGGGCGCACGCTGTTGGAGGCGTTGCGCGACCTAGGCGTGCAGTCGGCCAAGGACGGATGCAGCCCGCAGGGCCAGTGCGGATGCTGCACCGTGTGGGTGGATGGTCAAGCGCGCGTCGCCTGCGTCACGCCGCTCACTCGGGTCGCCGGCCGATCCATCACCACGCTCGAGGGTCTGGCGGATGCGGAGCAGTGGGGCCAACGACTGTGTGCCACCGGTGGCAGTCAGTGCGGTTTCTGCACCCCCGGCATCGTGATGCGTCTGGCAGCGATCGCCGCACCCGAGCGAACCGACGCATCGGTTCGTCAGGCGCTGCTGGCACACGTGTGTCGGTGCACTGGATGGAACAGCGTCGTTGAGGCTGCACTGATGTCCGGGGGCGATGTGCCGTCGGGGCAGGGCTGGAGTCGTCACCTCGGTGCGGCTGATCAGCGTGCGGTGCTGGAGGGTGGCGCAGCGCAGCGGGTTGCCCCGGATGTGGCGTTGGGTCACGGTGGGTTCGCTGCCGACACTGCGCCTGCCGACGCGCTGGTGGCAGTGCGCTCGGCCGACGGCAGTTGGGTGGTGGGCGCAACGCTGGCCGAGGCCCGCCGCTCCAGCGGCAAGGTGCAGGGTCGGCGTACCACCGAGCCACTCCGCTGGCCGATCGAGGTTCCCGAGGGCGACTGGGTACGCACGCTGCAGACCACTTGGGTCGAGCCCGCCTACCTCGAGCCCGACGCTGCGTGGTGTGAACCGGGAGGCGAACCGGTTGGGCCGCTCTGCAACGGGGGCGCATTCGGCGGCAAGTCGCACAGCGAGGTGGGCGATGTAGCTCGGCGTCTTGCCGACCACCACGGCCGCACCGTGCTGGCGATGTACAGCCGTGAAGACGTGGTGAGGTTGGGTCCGAAGCGGCCACCGATTGCCGCGGGCGTGCGCGCCGACGGCACCGGAGTAATCCGTGTCGTGCGCACTCCTGGCATCGCCGCGGCGATCGCCGAGGTGGCGCCGGGATTGCTGGTGGAAGAGGTCGATGTTCCTGGACCCAGCACGACGGCGGAGGTTCGTGCGGCCGGATGGGCCGAGGCGTTGGTGCTGCTGGCGCCCGACGATGGTTGGGTGACAGCACCGAATGGTGCTCGCGCGCACGCCGCCATCGACGACGACGGAACCGTGCGCGTGCAGGTGGATTGCGGCACCCCGATCGACCCGATCGTGCTGCGGAGTTACTGCGTCGGAGCCGCCCACATGGCATTGGGTTGGGTACGCACCGAGGGCATCACCGTGGGCGACGACGGCGTGCCGCTCGACCTCACGATGCGCAGCTTCGGTGTGCTGCGCGCGGTCGACACACCATCGGTACTCGTCGAGGTGTTGCCCAGCGATGCACCATCGGTGAACGGGTCTGACGCGGTGTTCGCTGCGGTCGCTTTGGCCGCCTGGCGAGCATCGGGCTTTGCCACGCAGTGGCCTACGATGCGTGCATGAGCAAACCCCTCGGGCCCTATACCCCTGCTGTCCGCGCCGGCGACTGGATCATCGTGAGTGGCCAACTCGGCCTGAAAGATGGCGCCCTGGTGCCGGGCGGCGTTGCCGCCCAGACCGCTCAGGCTGTCGAGAACCTGAAGGCGCAGCTGGCATCGATGGGTGCCACCGTTGCCGATGTGGCGAAGACCCTGTGCTTCCTTACCGAGATGGACACCTTCGCCACGTTCAACGAGGCGTACGTGGCGGGTTTCGGCGACAGTCGCCCGGCTCGCAGCACCATCGGTGTGGCAGCGTTGCCGTTCGGCGGTGCAGTGGAGATTGAGGCCTGGGCCTTCAAGCCACTAGGCTGATCTCCGTGCCCGGTGCCATCGCCATCATCATTGCGTTGCTCGCCTTTCCCGTGATCGCCATCATGGGTACGGTCACGATTGCCGCCTTGCTGGGCTGGGCGCTGAACTCTGACGCCGAAGAGCGTCACGAGGGCAGCGAACTCATCGACGTCAACTACTGACGCGCCGGGCCATCGGGCACCTCCGAGGTCAGTCTCCCAGCTGGCAGACTGGCGCCCATGCACTCGCACGACACCTCCACCGAGGTGCTCACCCAAGCGGTCCTGCGGTACGCAGTGGACCGCATTCGAATGGATCCGCCACCGCTCGACGGCCCACGCTCGGCTACCGAGCTTGCCGCCATGGCGGGTCGAACCGTGACCGCTCGAGGAATCGGCGGGTTGGAAGCGCTGCGTGTGTTCGGCGACGTGTTGGCACCCGCGTGCATTTCGGCCGACCACCCACGGTTCCTGTCGTTCGTGCCCACCGCACCCACCGAAGCCGCAGTGCTGTTCGACCTGGTGGTCGGCGCCTCCAGCATCTACGGCGGCTCGTGGCTGGAGGGCGGCGGCGCAGTGTTCGCCGAGAATGAAGCACTGCGGTACATCGCCGATCTTGCGGGCATGCCCGCCTCCGCCGGCGGCGTGTTCGTGACAGGCGGTACTGCGGGCAACCTCAGCGCGCTCATCGCGGCGCGTCACCGTTGGCGTATGCGTGCCGGTGGCCGCCACGACCGAACACGTGCCCTGATCATTGCTTCGAAGGGCGCACACAGCTCGATTGCTGCGGCCGGCCGCGCCATGGATGCCGATGTGATGTCGGCTGCTGCCGACGAGCAGGGCAGGCTCACTAATGCTGGTCTGCGATCGTTGGTCGACGGGTTGTCCGCAGACGACCGGGATCGCGTGATCGCTATCGTCGCCACGAGTGGCACCACGAACGCCGGGGTGATCGACCCGCTCGACGCTGCTGCCGATGTGGCAGACGAGTTGGGTGCGTGGTTCCACGTGGACGGCGCGTATGGCGGTGCGGGACTTGCTGCACCGAGCGTGCGCGCTCGCTATGCGGGAATCGAACGATGCGACAGCTTCATCGTGGACCCGCACAAGTGGCTGTTCGCCCCGTACGACGCGTGTGCGTTGCTGTACCGCGACGCGCTGCAGGCGCGGTCCGCCCACACGCAGCACGCCGAGTACCTCGATGTGCTGCACACCGACGACGAGTGGAACCCGAGCGACTTCGCCCACCATCTCACCCGACGTGTGCGTGGCCTTCCGTTCTGGTTCAGCCTGGCCACCCATGGCACCGACGCCTATCGCGATGCTGTGGAGCAGACGATCACCGTCACCCGGGAGGGTGCTCGCCTGATCGACGAGGCCGAGCACCTCGAGCTCATCATGGAGCCCGAACTGAGCATCGTGCTGTTCAAGCGCAACGGCTGGACGATGCCCGAGTATCAGCAGTGGAGCGACCGTCTCCTCGCCGACGGCGACGCGTTCGTTGTGCCCACCTCGTGGGCTGGCGACACCGTGTTGCGCATCTGCATCGTGAATCCCCGAACCACTCTCGACGATGTGCGC
>CAIXIJ010000091.1 GCA_903919455.1 uncultured Acidimicrobiaceae bacterium
TGACCGAGCCGCTGTTACCGCAGCAACTCGAATCGCCCTCCGGAACGGGGCGTGACGAACCCCGATGAGACCCTCAGCCTGACACCGCCCACCAACCAGCTGAAGGATGCAAACCGACAGAACGCATTCTCACTGGCAGCTCTCGGCTTCCTACTTCGTGGTGGCCCGGCTTGCTGCTGGGTGGGTGCACTCCCGGTGGCTGCCGGTGGGGCTCTACTGGTCTCAGGGAAAGTGTGCGCGTCTATGGTGTGCCGCCACAGCGATCGCGTGGTCGCATCGGTAGAGAGGGATCCGTCATGAAGTTCACCAAGCCACTTGCCATTGTTGGGGCTGCTGCTCTGATGTTTATGGCGACCGATGCCGTCACCTATGCGGCGACGGGTTCGAGTTTGGTGCTTGGCCGGTTGAACCAGGCGAAGGCGACCACGACCATTCAGAACACCGGGACCGCGCCTGCGTTGAAGTTGGTCACCAAGAGCAAGGCGACGGCGCCGATGATCGTGAATGGCAAGGGCAAGGTCACCAACCTGTACGCCGATCGCGCTGCCACCGCTGATAACGCCAAGAAGGTGGGCGGCAAGACCCTCGCCCAGATCCAGGCAGCGGCCACTGGCGCACGCGGACCGGCCGGCGCTGTCGGTGCGACCGGACCAGCCGGAGCATCTGGACCTCAGTACGGGCGCCAACTCGTCCTCACCAGCATCGTCGACACCACCAGCATCTTTGGGCAGGAGTTCACATCGGTCACTATCGGTGCTGATGCCCTGCCCATCATCAGCTACTACGACGAGACCAACCTCGATCTGAAGGTCGCCCACTGCACCAACACGGCGTGCACCGCCGCCACCGCGACCGCCATCGATACCATCGGCAACGTCGGACGGCACGCGTCGATCACCATCGGTGCCGACGCCCTGCCCATCATCAGCTACTACGACTTCACCAACGGCAATCTGAAGGTTGCCCACTGCACCAACACGGCATGCACCACCGCAACCGCCACGTCCGTCGACACCACCGGCAACGTCGGGTATTTCACGTCGATCACCATCGGCGCTGATGCCCTGCCCATCATCAGCTACTACGACTTCACCAACGGCAATCTGACCAACGGCAATCTGAAGGTCGCCCACTGCACCAACACGGCATGCACCACCGCCACCACCACCACCATCGATACCACCGGCGACGTCGGGTTCGACACGTCGATCACTATTGGTGCTGACGCCCTCCCCATCATCAGCTACCGGGACGACACCAACGGCGATCTGAAGGTCGCCCATTGCAGCGACACGGCTTGCACCACCGCCACCACCACGTCCGTCGATACCACCGGCGACGTCGGGTACGACACGTCGATCACTATTGGTGCTGACGCCCTGCCTATCATCAGCTACCGGGACGCCACCAAGGGCGATCTGAAGGTCGCTCACTGCACCGACACGGCGTGCACCACCGCCATCGCCACCGCCGTCGACGCCACCGCCTTCGACGTCGGGTATTTCACGTCGATCACGATCGGCGCTGATGCCCTGCCGATCGTCAGCTACTACGACGCCACCAACCTCGATCTGAAGGTCGCCCACTGCACCAACACGGCGTGCAGCAGCGCCACCACCACTGCCATCGACACCATCAGGAACGTCGGGCTCTACACGTCGATCACCATCGGCGACGATGGGCAACCGGTCGTTAGCTACTCCGACTTCAGCAACGGTGATCTGAAGGTTGCCCGCATCAAGCACACCGCCTGGGCGCCCAACGGTTGGGGACGCTGACCGTCAGCCGCCACGGACCCCGTAGCACGGTGGAACAACCAACGACAGAGCCCCGAAGGTCGCGAGCGGTGGCTGGAGTCAGCGCAGTTCGTACATGTCGTAGATGAGGGTGCCGTCGGGCTGGAAGGCGCCCTTGGCCACCGCCTGGATGCGGTTCATCCAGGTGTACCGCTCGTCGCCGGTGTGGAAGAGGGGAGCGGCGTACACGGTCATCGTGTCGAACTGCAGGCGGCCGCTGTAGGTGGCGTGGATGATGGCGCCATCGTGGGTTTCGTACGTGATCTTCACGTCGAGCGTGCCGTAACCCTCGGGCGACGGCCGCAGCCAGTCGGCTGCCGCGTTGCCCTTCATCGTGCCCTTCACCCGCTCGCCGTCGATGACGGCGCCGGTGACTTCGCCGATCATCAGCGAGGGCGACACCGTGATGGCCGGAGCCAGCGAGACGGTGCAGGTGAACAGCGGAACAAGTTCGAGCGTCATGTCCGCGCACCGTAGTGCAATGGCGAGGCTCAGGGAATCTCGAGGACGATCTTGCCCACGTGCGCCTTGGCGAGGAACAGTTCCTGGGCGTCGACAATGCAATCGAGAGGGAAGGTGGCGGCCACCACGGGCTGCACCTCTCCGCGTTCGATGCGCTGCACCAGTGAGGCGAAGACGCCTTCGTCGAGCACCGTACAGCCGATGAGGCGCTGGTCCTTCAAGTACAGCGTGCGCAGGTCGAGTTCCACGATGGGGCCGGCGATGGCACCAGCCACGGTGTAGCGACCGCCGGGACGGAGAACTCGAAGCAGATCCGGCCACTCGGCGCCGCCGACGATGTCGATGACCACATCGAACGAATCGGCGATGCATGAGTGGGCAACGGTGCCGCGATTCACGGCGTTGGCAGCGCCGAGCGTGCGCAGTTGCTCGTGCTTACCGGCTGCAGCAACTGCCGTGACGATGGCCCCACGGGCTGCTGCAAGCTGCACGGCCGCCGAGCCGACGCCACCGGAAGCGCCGGTCACGAGGACGCGGTCGCCGGCCACCACGCCGGCACGGCACAGCATGTTCTCGGCAGTGGAGTACGAGCAGGGGAACGACGCCAACTCCACGGAGCTCAGCCCGCTCTCGATGCGATGTGCGTGACGCGACGGGGCAACGGTGAACTGTGCGAAGGCACCGTCGACCTCCGAGCCGAAGAACCGCGCCGACGAGAACGGTGCATCGGCTTCGCGCCAGCACGGCTCGATGAGGACGCGTTCGCCGACACGGTTCGACGGGACATCACTGCCCACCGCCACGATGGTGCCGCACGCATCGATGCCCTGGATACGCGGGAACTGAAAGGTGCCGGTCCATCCGCCACCGGAGTACCAGCCGACGCGAGTGTTCACGTCGGTGTTGTTCACCGCTGCAGCATGTACCTGCACGAGTACGTCGTGTGGCCCCGGCTCTGGGACGGCAACGTCGTCGCGGAACTGCAGACAGTCGTACCCGCCGTGCGCAGTGAGCAGGACCGCTTGCACCGAGCTCGACTACTTCGCCCGGTAGAAGGGCGTGGGTTCGGGGGCCAGGGGAGTGTTGCCCAAGATGAGATCTGCGGCCTTCTCGGCCATCATCATCACCGGCGCATAGATGTTGCCGTTGGTGACGTAGCGCATCGCCGAGGCGTCGCAAACGCGCAGGCCATCCACACCCCACACCTTCATGGTGAGCGGGTCGACGACGCAGCCGTCTTCCTCGGCCCCCATGCGTGCGGTGCACGACGGGTGCAGGGCGGTCTCGCCGTCCTTGCGGACCCAGTCGAGGATTTCCTCGTCGGTGCTCACCGAGGGGCCTGGCGACGACTCGCCGCCGTTGAAGGGGTCCATTGCGGCCTGCGACAGGATCCTGCGAGCGGTACGGATGGCCTCGGGCCATTCGCGGCGGTCCTGGTCGGTGCTGAGGTAGTTGAAGCGCAGCTCTGGCTTCGCCTTCGGATCGGTGGAGGTGATCTTCACGGAGCCTTCGGCGTTGCTGTACATCGGGCCGATATGCACCTGGTAGCCGTGGCCGCCCTTGGCGCCGGACCCGTCGTAACGCACCGAGATGGGCAGGAAGTGGAACATCAGGTTTGGGTACTCGACGTCGTCGTTGCTGCGCGCGAAGCCACCCGACTCGAAGTGGTTGCTGGCACCGGGGCCCTTGCGAAACAGCCACTGGAATCCGATCCAGGGGCGCTTCCACATCTTCAGGTTTGGCTGCAGCGACACGGGTTGCTTGCACACGTACTGCACGTAGACCTCGAGGTGGTCCTGCATGTGCTCGCCCACCGAAGGGTTGTGATGCACCACGGGAATGCCGAGGCCTTCGAGATGCGAGCGATCGCCGACACCACTGAGCTGCAGCAGTTGCGGAGTGTTGAAGGCGCCACCACAGAGCACCACTTCCTTGGCGAGCGCAGTGTGCACCTTGCCGCGCACCTGGTACTGCACGCCCGTTGCGGTGGTGCCGTCGAACAGCACCTTGTGAGCGAGGGCTCGCGTGATGACCTTCAGGTTCGGACGCTTCATCACCGGGTGCAGGTAGGCGCGCGCTGCGCTGAGGCGGCGTCCTCGGTACACGTTGCGGTCGAAGCGGGCGAAGCCCTCCTGCTGATAGCCGTTCACATCCTTGGTGAGTGGGTATCCAGCTTGCTGGCAGGACTCGAGGAAGGCGGGAATCAAGGGATTGTCGCTGGGGCCGCGCTCCAGTTGCAGCGGGCCCGAAGCTCCACGCCACTCGTCGCCACCGGCCAGGCAGGTCTCCATCTTCTTGAAGTACGGCAGGCAGTGGGCGTAGTCCCACGTCTCCATGCCCTTCTCCTTGGCCCAACGCTCGTAGTCCATCGGGTTGCCGCGCTGGAAGATCATGCCGTTGATGCTGCTGGAGCCGCCGAGCACCTTGCCGCGGGCGTGGTACACGCGGCGACCATTCATGAACGGCTCGGGTTCGCTCTCGTACTTCCAGTCGTAGAAGCGGCTGC
Source organism: uncultured Acidimicrobiaceae bacterium (assembly GCA_903919455.1). Taxonomy (GTDB): domain Bacteria; phylum Actinomycetota; class Acidimicrobiia; order Acidimicrobiales; family Ilumatobacteraceae; genus UBA668. Next base: position 4,765 of record CAIXIJ010000091.1, read on the forward strand.
CGATGGGGAACATCAACGCGGCCGGCATGTGGATGAAGACATCCCACTTGTAGTCGGGGCGGCCCGCCTCCAGCACGAGCACCTTGTGCGCCGGGTTGGCGCTGAGGCGATTCGCCAGCGCGGAACCGGCCGAACCGCCGCCCACGATGATGTAGTCGTAACGCTCCACGATGGTCTTTCTGTCAGTCGATGCGGATCTTGTCGGCGGTGGCGCGCACCAGCGTGCCAAGTTCGTCGGCGTCTCGGTCGCCGGGAAAGCGTGACGCTGGGCCGTACACGTGCAGTGCGGCGATGACCTTGCCGGAGTCGTTGCGAATCACGGCGGCCACGGAGTTCATGCCGTCGGCGAATTCCTGATACGCCCACGAGTAACCGCGTTCGCGCACGAGTTCGAGGCGCTGCTGCAACTCCGCTGGCACCGTGATGGTGTGCTCCGTGAAGCGCGTGAGCGGCGAGCGGAGGAGTCGGTTCAGTACGTCGGCGTCGTTGGCAATGACGACATGCCCACTCGGCACGGCGTGCATCTGAATGCGGTGCCCGGTCCAGTCGCGCACCTGCAGTTCCGAGTCGGGGGTGAGCTGGTCGAGGTACAGCATCTCGGTGCCGTCAGGAATAGAGATACCCGCTGCCTCGCCGGTGCGGCGGGCAAGTTCGGCGAGATGCGGTCGAGCGACCGACACCAACGACCGGCCAGGGCGGGCGGCCGCAGCGAGTTCCAACATTGCCCAGCCGATGCGGTAGTCGCCTCCGGCGGAGATCTGCTCCACGGCGCCGAGTTCTTCCAACGTGGAGAGCATGCGCGACACGGTGCTCTTTGGCAGTTGCACACGGTCCGCGATCTCGGTGACGCCAGCCGGACCCGAGGTGAGGGAGCGGAGCACCGAGAATGCTCGATCGATGGACTGCACGGTGGACATTGCGTACCACTCTACGGCATACGTTCCGCTAGGCGGAACGCCGGGCCGGAGAACCGTGTGTTGCGTATCGGTCGAGAAGTGCCATCAACTCGCTGGGAACATCCACACCGTACTGTTCTGCGTGATGTCGGCTGGCCAGGCGACGGTCGCCGGGCAGTCGCACACCTGGCTCGGCTGCAAGGGCAGCGAACTCGTGCTCGAGGCGATCGAGGTACCCGGGGCCCATGGATGCGCCTGGGTCGATGGCGAGCACCACCTGGCCCACATCGGGCGGTCCGTCGGTAGTACCGCCGAAACTGCCCGCCTCATGGGAGAACTTCGAGCCGGCCACACCGCCCGACATGATGTCGACCAGCAGGGCCAGGGCGGAGCCCTTGTGCCCGCCGGCCGGGGCCATCGAACCGGCCAATGCGGCCGTGGCGTCGGTGGTGGGTTCTCCGTTGGCATCGAGCGCCCAACCGAGGGGGATGGACTCGCCAGCCTGTGCCGCGGCGTTCACCTTCACCCACGCGACGGCGCTCGACGAGAGGTCTGCCACGACCGGGGCCCCACCGGCTCGCGGTGCCGCCCAAGCGATGGGGTTGGTGCCGAAGAAGGGACGTGAGCCGCCGTACGGCGCCATGAGCGCCGACGAGTTGGCGAACATGATGGCGACGAGTTCGTGCCGGGCGAGGCGCTCCACGAACCAGCCCAAAACTCCAGCGGAGTACGAGTGGGTGAGCGTGAGCATGGCGATGCCGTTGGCGCGAGCGGCGGCCACGAGGTGAGGTTCTCCGGCCTCGTATGCCGGGTGGCAGAAACCAAGCCCAGCGTCCACCACCACGGTTCCGGGGCGCGGAGTGGTGACCGAAGGTACGGCGTCGCCGAACACCTTGCCGCACGCCACGTGATCGCAGTACGTCGGCAGATAACTCAGCCCCACGGTGCGGATGCCCTCCGCCTCGGCGTCGCGAATGCTCCGCGCCGTGGCGTCGGCTTGCAACTCGGAGGCGCCACTGGCGACGAGCATGCGGCGGCTGATGCGCTCCACTTCGTCGAGCGTCAGCACGGCCATATCGGTCAGACCGGGAAGGCGCCCAGCATGCGGGCTGCGTCGAGGGTGTTCTCGAGCAGGCATGCGATGGTCATCGGGCCGGTGCCGCGAGGCATCGGCGTGATGGCGCCCGCAACAGCCTGCACCGCATCGAAATCCACGTCGCCGACGATGCCGGCCTCGGTGCGCGATACGCCCACGTCGATGACGGCAGCGCCAGGCTTCACGTGAGCAGCGGTGATCATGCGTGCCTGGCCAGCGCAGGCGACGATGATATCGCTCTGGCTGCAGATGTCGATCATGTCCTGCGCCGTGGTGCGCGAGTGGGCGAGGGTGACCGTGGCATCCACGCCCTTGCGGCCGAGCAGCAACACCTGGGGCAGGCCGGTGAGGGTGGAGCGGCCGATGACCGTGGCGCGCTTGCCCTTGGTCTCTACGCCGTAGCGCTCGAGGAGACGCATCACGCCGAGCGGCGTACAACCCACGTGGCCGGGAAGGCCACGCACGAGACGGCCCATCGAGCGCTCGGTGAGACCGTCGACGTCTTTTTCCGGCGGGATGAGGGCCAGCACGGGTTCGGGATCGAGGCCGTCGGGCAGCGGCAACTGGCACAGAATGCCATGCACCTCTGGGTCGATGGCCAGAGCCGCAACGGCGGCCTCCACCTCGGCCTGGGTGGCCGTGGCGGGCAGGCCCACGTGCCTGCTGGTCATGCCGGCCTCGCCAGCGAGCTTGCGCTTGCTGGCTACGTACAGCTGGCTCGGCTTGTCGTCGCCGACGAGCACGGTGGCCAGGCACACGGCGGGGGAGCCGGCCGCTTCGATGGTGGCACGCAACCCGGCGATGATCTCGCCGCGCAGGCGGATGCCATCCATAAGGACGGCGCCACCCGGGGTGCGCTCGAATTCACCAGTCGGTTGAACAGTCATGTGATCCTCTGCAGAGTCAGTGAAAGGCGGCGAGTGACGAGCCGCACACGAAGGGAGCAGCCAAAGCGAAGCGGAGGCCAGTCCCGACCATCAGGAGGGAGCAGCCAAAGCGAAGCGGAGGCCAGTCCCGACCATCAGGAGAGACCGATGATCTCGCCGTTGTCGTCGAAGTCGATGATGCTGGCGGCCGGGGCGGAGCCGAGGCCGGGCATGGTGGTCATGTCGCCGCAGATCGGGTACACGAAGCCGGCGCCCACGCTGGCGCGCACTTCACGCACGTTCACGGTGTGACCCGTGGGCGCACCCTTCAGTGATGCGTCGGAGCTGATGCTGAGGTGGGTCTTGGCGATGCAGACCGGCAGGTTGCCGAAGCCGTTGCTCTCGTAACGGGCAAGCTGCGTGTTGGCAGCGGCCGAGTACGTGACGTTGGCAGCGCCGTAGATCTTCGTGGCGACCTTCTCGATCTTGGTCTTCAGCGAGTCTTCGGACTCGTAGCAGAACTGGAAGTTGCTCGGCTCGTCGCAGGCTTCCACCACTGCCTGGGCCAGCTCGGTGGCACCCTTGCCGCCCTCGGAGAAGTGGGTGCACACGGCCACGCGGGCGCCCACGCTCTCGGCGATCTCGCGGATGGCTTGGTGCTCGCTCTCGAAGTCGCCCGGGAAGGCGTTGATGGCGACGACGGGGGACACGCCGTGCACCTTCACGTTTTCGATCTGCTTGATGAGGTTGGCGGCACCGGCGCGCACGTCGTCGGGGTTCTCCGCGAGCAGGTCGGCGGGCAGCGGCTTGCCGGGGGTGATCTTGAACTTGCCGCTGTGGGCCTTCAGCGCACGCACGGTGGCAACCAGCACGGCAGCGTCGGGCACCATGCCCGAGGTGCGGCACTTGATGTTGAAGAAGCGCTCCGCGCCCATGTCGGCACCGAAGCCAGCCTCGGTGATGAGGTAGTCGCCACCACGGATACCGATGAGGTCGCCCACGATGGAGCTGTTGCCGTGAGCGATGTTGCCGAACGGGCCGGCATGCACGATGACCGGGGTGTGCTCGAGCGTCTGGAGAAGGTTCGGCTTGAGGGCTTCCTTCATGATGACGGCCATCGAACCGGCAGCCTTCAGCTGCTCTGCGGTGACGGGCTCGCCAGCGGGGGTGTAGCCCACCACGATGCGACCCATGCGGGCACGCATATCTTCCAGCGACGTGGAGAGGGCGAAGATGGCCATCACTTCGGAGGCGGCAGTGATGTCGAAGCCGGTCTGGCGAGTGACGCCGTCCATCTTGCCGCCGAGACCCACGATGATGTTGCGCAGGCTGCGGTCGTTCACGTCGAGCACCCGGCGCCACGTGATGTTGTGCATGTCGAGGCCCAGTTCGTTGCCCTGGTGCAGGTGGTTGTCGACCATTGCCGACAGCAGGTTGTGCGCTGCGGTGACGGCGTGGAAGTCGCCGGTGAGGTGCAGGTTCAACAGCTCCATCGGGATGACCTGGCTGTAGCCGCCGCCGGCGGCGCCACCCTTGATGCCGAAGGTGGGGCCCATGGAGGGCTGACGCAGGCTGATGACGGCGTTCTTGCCGATGTGCTGCATGGCTTGGCCGAGGCCGACGGTGGTGGTGGTCTTGCCTTCACCCAGGGGGGTCGGGGTGATGGCGGTGACCACGACGTACTTCGCCTTCGGCCGGTCGCTCAGTTCCTCGATGGCCTCGAGCTTGATCTTGGCGAGGTCGTCGCCGTGTGCCTCGAGCAGGTGCGGGCCGATGCCCATCTTGGCGGCGATGTCGTGCAGCGGCGCGAGTGTGGCGGCGCGAGCAATCTCGAGATCTGACGGAAAGGACACGGTGACCCCCTGAAAAACGGTATCCCTCGTCGTTGAGGGAACGATCGTCCCAAGAATAGCAGATTCCGCTTGGTGGAACATGTCCACGATGTGGAACTTGCGTGAACTGACTGGTCGGGGTCAAAGGTCCTTACATAACCGTAGCGCGTCGTAGATGGCGGCGTGGATGTTGCGGTGCTCCACGGCATCGCCGATGCGGAAGAGTTGGTACGTGCCTGCAGGGTTGGTGTGCAGCGTCTGCGGAGTGCCATCCGTGAACGCCCTGTGGTCGAGTTCGCCGAGGTTCACCGACAGCGGCGCCATCTCGAAGAAGAGATCGTCGTTCGATACGGCGCCGTGGTCGCCCACCACGGCATCCACCACTCTGGTCTGGCGCACGCGGGAATGGTCGCTGCCGATCTCCACGTCGAGTCGCCCATCGTCGCGTCGCGCAATGGTCTTCACTCGGCGGGTGAGCGAGATGCGTGCATCGGCCTCATTCAACGCACGGCTGTAGCTCACCATGTTCATGCCGCCCACCTCGATGCCCACGCTGCGCTCGGGGGTGACGATTTCGAGGTGTGCGCCGGCGTGCACGAGGAGTTCGGCCGTGGTCATGGCGGTGTGGTTGCCATCGTCGTCGTAGAGGATGACGTCGCCGCTGGGCGAGGCATCGCCGCCGATGACATCCCATGCATTCACCAACAATTCGGCGCCGGCTTCGAGTTCGGGGTTCTGCGGCAGTGCGCCGGTGGCCACGATCACCACGTCGGGCTGAAGGGCGGCGATCAACTCGGCGTCGGCGAACGTGTCGTACCGCACTTCCACTCCGAGGCGATCGAGTTCGGCGACGCGCCATTCGACGATGCCCATCAGGTCGCGGCGCCGCGGGTTGCGCGCCGCAAGGCGCAGTTGCCCGCCCGCCCAGGGCATCGCCTCGAGCACCGTGACCGAATGGCCGCGCTCGGCCGACACGCGTGCCGCCTCCAGGCCACCGGGTCCGGCGCCTACGACCACGATGCGTTTCGCCACATTCGCAACCTCGATGGTGTGCGGCATCTGCAACTCGCGTCCGGTGGCCGCGTTGTGAATACAGAGTGCTTCGCCGCCCACGTAGATGCGGTCAAGGCAGTAGGTGGCACCCACACACGGGCGGATGGTGTGTTCCTGACCCAACTGGATCTTGCGCACGATGTGTGGGTCGGCCAGGTGGGCTCGGGTCATGCCGATCATGTCGACCTTGCCTTCGCGTACAGCGTGACGAGCAGTGGCTACGTCGTCGACCTTGGCGGCGTGGAACACCGGCAGGTGCGTGTGCTCGCGCACCACGCCCGTGAAGTCGAGGTGCGGTGCGGCGGGCATGCCGTGCACTGGGATCACTTCGTTGAGCGTGATGTCGTTGATGATGTTGCCGCGAATGACGTTCACGAAGTCGACCAGACCTTCGTTGGCATAGATCTGCAGGGCGGCCAAGCCCTCCGGCATGTCGAGTCCGTCGGGCAGTTGCTCGTCGATGGCCATTCGCACGCCGACGATGAAGTGGGCGCCGACTCGCTCGCGAACGGCGCGCAGCACGGCCAACGGGAACCGCAAACGGTTGGCGAAGGAGCCGCCCCACTCGTCGTTGCGGCGGTTGGTGTGCGGGGAGAGGAACTGGTCGAACAGGTGCCCGTACGACTCGATCTCGATGCCGTCCATGCCGCCGGCTTTCATGCGTTCGGCCGCGTCGGCGTAGTGGGCGATGATGCGCTGGATGTCGGATTCCTCGGCGGCCTTCGGATGGCCGCGGTGCGCCGGCTCGCGTAGCCGCGACGGCGCCACGATGGGAAGCCAGTCGTCCTGACCCCACCCGGCCCGACGGCCGAGGTGAGTGATCTGGATCATGCAGGCGCAGTCGTGCTCGTGCACCGCGTCGGTGAGGCGTTGGATCCAGGGGACGATCTCGTCCTTGTACGCCAACAGGTTGCCGAACGCCGGCGGGCTGTCGGGGCTGACCACTGCCGACCCGGCGGTCATCGTGAGTGCCATGCCGCCCCGCGCCTTTTCCGCGTGGTACGCGGCGTAGCGATCCTTGGGCATTCCGTCCTCGCTGTACGCGGGCTCGTGCGAGCTACTCATCACGCGGTTCTTCAGCGTGAGGTGCTTCAACTGGAACGGTTGGAGGAGAGGGTCGTCGCTCATGGCCGCTCAGTCGAGGTGATGCTCGGCAACGCCCGGGAGGGGCGGGTGATAGTCGCCATGCTCGGCCATCCAGATCTGAGCCGTGGTGTGCAGCCCGGTGGGCTGATCAAGACTGCCCGCGCTCACGGAGATGAGGTCGGGTCGGTCGGCGAGGCGCCAGAACAGCGACGAACCGCACGTGCGGCAGAAGCCGTATTCGATGCCATCGGCGGGGGAGTACCAGGCCAGCGTCGTGTCGTCGGCGATGCGCAACTCAGTAGGGGATGCCGCGGTGGCAGCCCAATAGTGGCCGCTCCAGCGGCGGCAGCGGTGGCAGTGGCAGTTCACGACGTCGCGGAGTTCGCTGTCGATCGTGAAATCCACCGACCCGCACATGCATCGACCGTGCGTGCTCATCAGTACCACTGGTCCGGCATCTCGGCCTTGCGGCGCTCAACGAACTCGCGCAGGGCAGCGTCGACCGCATCGTCGATGGGCGGGGCCTGGTACTCGGCGAGCGTGCGCTGCCAGCGCGTCGTGGCGCGTTGCTCACTCGACTGGCTGCCGGCATCGCGCCATTGCTCGAAGGAATCGTTGTTGCTGATGGACGGCTCGTAGAACGCCGTTTCGTAGTGGCGCAGCGTGTGCTGCGAGCCGAAGAAGTGCTTGCCTGGCCCGACCTCGGCGAAGGCATCCATGGCGAACTCGTCCTCGTCGAGCGACACGCCCTTCAAGTAGGTGCCTGCGGCACCGCACAGATCGAGGTCGAGCATGAACTTCTCGTAGCCCATGGTGAGCGCACCCTCCAGCCAGCCGGCGGAGTGGAGGATGAAGTTCGCTCCACACTGCAGGGCGGCGATGAAGCTGACCGCGCTCTCGGTCATCGCCTGGCCGTCGGGCAGCTTCGACGACGTGAACGCGCCGGAGCAACGCAGTGGCAGACCGACGCGGCGGGCGAGTTGGCCCACCACCAGTGAGCCGATGGCCGGTTCGGGCATCCCGAAGGTGGGGCTGCCCGAGCGAAGCGCCATGGAGGAAAGGAAGTTGCCGTAGATCACTGGCGAGCCAGGGCGGACCAGTTGACCCAACGCGACCCCGACGAGCGTTTCGGCGTGCGACTGAGCGATGGCTCCGGCGTTGGTGACCGGACCCATGGCCCCGCCGAGAATGAACGGCACCACCACGGGCGCCTGATTCGCCCGGGCGTATGTCTTCAATGCCCCGGTCATCGTGGCGTCCCACACCAATGGGGAGTTCACATTCACGTTGCCCAAGATGACGCAGTTCCGGTCGACGAAATCGGTGCCGAACACGATGCGAGCCATCTCGATGCTGTCGGTGGCGCGTTCGGGGGCGGTGACCGATCCCATGAAGGCCTTATCGCTGTAGCGGAGATGGGCGTAAACCATGTCGAGATGCCGCTTGTTCACCGGCACGTCGGTGGGTTCGCAGACGGTGCCGCCCGAATGATGCAGGTACGGCGTGGAGTAGGCCAGCTTCACGAAGTTCTCGAAGTCGGCAACGGTGCCATATCGGCGACCCGCCAGCAGGTCGTGCACGAAAGGGGAGCCGTAGGCGGGTGCAAGCACCACGTTGCGGCCACCGATCGGTACCGACCGTTCGGGGTTCCGAGCGTGCTGGGTGAACTCGCTGGGGGCCGTCGAACACAGCGATCGAGCATGGCCGGGATCGAACTTCACGAGCAGGCCGTCCACGGTGGCGCCGGCATCACGGAACAGGCGAAGCGCTTCGTCGTCGCCGCGGATCTCGATGCCGACCTCGGCCAGAATCTGGTCGGCGTGCGCCTCCACGGTGGCGAGACCTTCCTCGGAGAGGAGTTCGTAGGCGGGAATCTCGCGGCGTAGGAACGCCGGCCCGCGGTTGCCCTCAGCGCCATGTCGGTCGCGCTGGCGGGCGGCTCGGCCCCTCCGGCGATGTTCCGGTGCCGCAGCGTCGATGTCGGTCATCGTGATCCCCCTAGTAGATCGGCCCCATTCGCAGAACGACCGTACCAACATCCCCGGGGTGTCGTTGACCCGGGTGTGTTGAGCCGATTATGGTTCGCAGTGCTGACCAGTTCACTGACTGGCGGTCACACACTTCACACAATGGGGGAAGAATGACAGAGAAGCTCGACCAGCTTCGGAACAGCGTTGGCCCGCTTCAGCAGGACGTCATCGACGGCCTTGCAAGCGGTTCACTGAACCGTCGCAGTTTCCTGGTGCGCGGTAGCGTCGTCGGCCTTTCGGCCGCGTTCATGGGTTCCGTGCTTGCGGCCTGCGGTAGCGACAGCACCAGTACGCCGTCCACCACCGAAGGCGGCTCCGGCGACACCAGCGGTGCCACCGACACCACCGGCGCCACCGAGACCACGGTTGCGGCCGGTGCTATTAAGGAGGGCGGCAACCTTCGTATTGCCGCTCAGCGTCCCGGCAGCGAGCTCGACCCGATCGCAATGGACAACCTGGGTTCGTACACCCCGGTCGTCACCGCGTTCGAGTACCTGTGCGGCCCCGGCGAGGGTGCAGCCCTGGCCCCCATGCTGGCCACCGAATGGACGCCGAACGATGACGGCAGCGAGTGGACCTTCAAGCTCCGCGAGGGTGTGACCTGGCACTCCGGTGGCGCGTTCACCTCCGCCGATGTCGTGGCCACCATGGACCGCCTCTCGGTCGAGGGTGGCAAGCTTGCCGCCTACCTGGCCCCCGGCTCCACCACCGCCGCCGACGATTTCACCGTCACGATGAAGCTGAACACGCCTGATGGCCAGTTCCCCTACAACGTGTGCCACTGGAACCCGCAGACCGTCATCACCCCGGCCGACTACGTCGCCGGCACGACGCTCGACAAGCGCCCCGACGGCACCGGTGCCTTCAAGCTCGACAGCTACGACGCCGCCACCACTGCCAAGTTCTCGCGCAACGACGCCTACTGGGGCGGCAAGCCGAAGCTCGAGAGCCTCGAGTTCATCTTCTCCGACGACATCGCTACCCAGGTCACCGGCCTGCAGAGTGGTGCTGCCGACGTGATTGTGCAGCTCTCGGTCATCGGTGGCGAGGCCATCCTGAACAACCCCGACCAGTTCACGGTCACGGCCATCCGCGGTGCAGCCCACCGCCAGCTGTGGATGAACGTGCGTGAGGGAACCTTCACCGATGTGAACGTCCGTACGGCCATCGCTCTCGCGTTCGATCGTCAGGCACTCGTCGACACCGCCCTCGGCGGCAAGGGCGACGTGGGCAACGACCACCCGATCGCTCCGGTCTACGAGTTCTTCGACGCCAGCCTCGCCCAGCGTGAGCGCGATGTGGAGAAGGCCAAGTCGCTGCTCGACGGCGCCGGCAAGGCCGGTCTGGCCATCACGATGCACGTCCCGAAGCTGCAGGAGATCCCGCAGTTGGCCGAGCTCATGCAGAGCCAGCTGAAGGACATCGGCATGGACGTCACGCTGAACGTCGAGAGCACCGACACCTTCTACGACCGTTGGTGCAAGGTGTACGACTCGAAGACCGAGCCGGCCGGCTGCGACGGCGGCGAGGAATTCGGCATCGTCGACTACGGCAACCGTGGTGTGCCCGATGTGTACCTCGTGAAGGCGTACGCAACGGGTGAGTGGAACTCCGCTCACTACATCAGCGAGCCGTTCAACACGGCGGTGAAGGACTACCAGGCGGCGCTCACCCTCGACGACCGCAAGGAGCCGGTGTCGCGTATCCAGAAGATTGCGAACACCGACGTTCCGTACGTCATCCCGTACTTCTACAACGGCCTGTTCGCCACGGCCGCGAACGTCACGGGCGTTGTCGCCACCGGCCTCGGCCACTACTACTGCGATAAGGCTGGCTTCACGGCCTGAGGTCCATTCGGACCCACAACCAGTGAGTTGCGTCGGGTCGCTGCAGTGATGCA